>NZ_CBCRZX010000049.1:0-16679 GCF_965137155.1 Stackebrandtia soli | reverse complement strand
ACGACCCCATGACGGCGGGAATGTTCACGCTCATCGATGGCGCCTGGCCGGAATCGGGGGAGGTCGCGGTCTCCGCCGCGCTCGCCGAGCGACTCGCGATCGACGTCGGCGACCGCGTCCACGTGGACGGCATCGGTTCCGACCGCGCCGTCGCGGCCATCATCGAACGGCCCGGTCAGATCGCCGACGAGTTCACGCTCTCCCCGACCGCTCCCCGACCCGCCCGACACGTCGCCTGGCTCGTCGACACGCCGTCGCCGATCACCTGGCAGCAAGTGTTGACGTACAACGAGATCGGCCTTGCCGTCTACTCTCGACACGTGGCCGCCGACCCGCCGCCGTCGCCGCTCGCCGCGTACCTGGCGCGGGACGACGACGGCGACATCATGCTGCTCAGCCTCATCGGCTTCGGTGTCGGCCTCGTCGTCCTCGAAGTCGTGCTGTTGGCGGGTCCCGCGTTCACGATCGGGGCGCGACGCCGCACCCGCGAGTTCGCCTTGCTGGCCGCCAACGGCGCGACTCCCGCGCAGATTCGACGGGTCGTGCTCGCCGGAGGCGGCGTGCTGGGTGTCGTCGCCGCCATCACGGCGGCCGGGCTCGGAGTCGGCATCGCGTACCTGTCGCTACCCGCCACGGAACTCCTGTTCGGGACGCGAATGGCGGGGTTCCGGATCAATCCACAGGTGACACTGTCGGCGGCCGCCCTGGTGATCGTCAGCGGGCTGCTCGCGGCGCTCGTCCCGGCGTATGTCGTTGGGCGACAACCGATCGTGATGGGTTTGGCCGGCCGACGCGGCATCGGCCGATCGCGCCGCGTCTGGGTCGTCACCGGCGCGGCACTCGCCGTCCTCGGACTGACCGTGGCGTGGTTCGGGGCTGGACGACCGTCCGTACCGGCGATGCTGCTCGGCGTCGCGATCGGCGAGCTCGGCCTGGTCCTGTGCACACCCGCACTCGTCGGCGCGATCGGGCGACTCGGCCGCGTCCTCCCCCTGTCGCCCCGCATCGCGTTGCGCGACGCGGCCCGTAATCGCGGCTCCGCCGCTCCCGCGATCGCCGCCGTCATGGCGGTGGTGGGAGTCGGCATCGCGGTGACGATGTTCGCCACCGGCGAGCACGCGCGCCAGAACGTGCCGTTCGATCACGGCCCGGCCGCCGGAACGGCCGTCGTGGATCTGCGGTTGACGGGGCCGACCGGGATGAGCGTTCCCGGCGACGACGCCGTCGACTCGGCGAGGGAACTCCTTCGACGACACCTGCCGATCGACTCCCTGCACAACCTTGAAGCCGTCGGCTGCGCGACCACGGTGGACACGGTGTGCGCCCTGACGGCGCTGCCGCCGCCGGATCATCGCTGCCCGTTCGACGAACAGCAACTGCTCACCCCGGACGATCAGGTCGCCGCCGCGGCGCATCCCGGCTGCACGGCGACGGTAACCGCGCCGGTGGGACGCCTCGCTCACCAGGACTTCGTGATCGGCGTGGACGACGTCGCGGCGGTCACCGGGCTGCGCGGCAGCCGGTTGGAGAACGCCCGCGCCGTCATCGCCGACGGCGGCGTCATCGTGCCCGATTCGGGGCTGCTCTCCGGAGACACGGTCACGATCGAGATCCACGACACGACCATCGCCGAGTCGATCGACGCGTACACGGTACGAGAGACCGCCGGGTTCGCGGCCTACGCGAACGACGGCGGCGCGATGGCCGCCGACCAGATCCTCTTCAGCACCGGGGCCGCCGAACGACTCGGACTGCGCTCCGAAGGGTCCACCGTCGTCGGAGTCCCCACGCGTCAGCCGACCACGGTCGAGGTCGACCGACTCGCCTTGGCGATGCGACAGGCGGGGCTGTCCGGCGAGTCACGCACGGCGACCGACGGGGAGAACCTCGTCGTCTCCACCGAGCACGTACCTGCACCGGAATCGTCCACTGTGACTATCGTCCTGTGGTTCGCGGGCGGCGTCAGCGCCGCGCTCGCCCTCGGTGCGACCGCGGTCGCGACGGCGCTCACGGCCGCCGAGTCACGGCGGGACCTGCGCACGCTCGCGGCGATCGGCGCCTCCCCGGGCGTCCGCCGGCGACTGAGCCTGTTCCAGGCGGGCGTCATCTCGACGCTGGGAGCGGTGCTCGGGGTCATCACGGGTGTCGGGGTTTGCGTCGCGGCGATGGCGGCGATGAACTCGACCTACGCCGGACGGTATCCCCGCGAGAACCTGTTCGATCTCGGCCCGCCGTGGCTGAACATCGGCGCGGCGCTCATCGCGGTTCCGTTGATCGCCATGCTCGGGGCGGGACTGCTCACGCGATCCCGCCTGCCGATCGAACGTCGTCCGTCCTAAACGGATACCGCTACCGGTACTTCTCCGGGGTTCCTGCGGACGGTCCCTCCGTGGGCAGGGTGAGGATCTCGTACCCGGTCTCGGTGACCATGATGGTGTGTTCGAACTGAGCGGACCACTTGCGGTCCTTCGTGACCGCCGTCCACCCGTCGGCCCACATGTCGTGATCGTGGGTGCCGAGGTTGATCATCGGTTCGATCGTGAACGTCATGCCCGGTTCCATCACCGTCGTGACCGTCGGGTTGTCGTAATGGAGAACGTGCAGACCGGAGTGGAACGCCTCCCCGATTCCGTGTCCGGTGAAGTCGCGGACGACGCCGTAGCCGAAACGCTTGGCGTAGGACTCGATGACACGACCGACGATGTTGATCTGCCTGCCGGGGGCGACGGCCTTGATGCCGCGCATCGTCGCCTCGTAGGTGCGCTCGACCAGGAGCCGCGCCTCCTCGGAGACCTCTCCCACCAGGAAGGTCGCGTTGTTGTCCCCGTGCACGCCGTCCAGGTAAGCGGTGATGTCGACATTGACGATGTCGCCGTCCTCGACGACCGTCGTGTCGGGAATGCCGTGACAGATCACCTCGTTCAGTGAGGTGCAGCACGACTTCCAGAAACCCTTGTATCCCAATGTGGATGGGTAGGCGCCGTGATCGCAGAGGTACTCGTGGGCGACCCGGTCCAGCTCGTCGGTCGTGACCCCGGGAACGGCGTGGCGTCCCACCTCGACGAGCGCGTCCGCCGCCAGGCGACCGGCCACCCGCATCCGTTCGATCGTCTCCGGCGTCTGCACATGCGTCCCGGCATATGGTTTCGGAGCGGGACGTCCCACGTACTCCGGACGCACGACAGAGGCGGGAACCTCGCGGCGGGGGGTGGGGACTCCGGGTTTCAGGGCGGCACGAACAGTCATGCCGTCGAGCTTAACGGGGCACGTCGTGGACGGGTGTCACGCCTGCGGAAGGTGATCGCGCAGGCCCGGCAGACCGTCGATGCTGTCAAGGTTGGTCGCGATACGGCGCTGGGCGATCTGCTGTTTCGTGCGACGGGCGTTGACATCGATGAGCATGTCCCGATCACCCTCGTAGGTCATGCGGGGAACCGCGTAACCGCACGAATCGGAGATCCGGGTGACCGAGACGTCGACGATCGCCCGGACTCCGTGCAGGTTCGGCGAATCGAAGTGGGTCAACAGTTCGGCGAAACGCTCGCGTTGATCGGGGAACACCGGCTCACCGACGCCGTGCAGGCGCACGATCTTCGGTTGACGTCCGAACGAGCAGAACATGACGCACACCCGCCCGTTCTGTCTCATATGGGCTGTTCCCTCGATTCCGCTGCCACCCCAGTCCAGATAGGCCACCCGAAGCGGGTCGAGAACGGCGAAGGTGCCCCGCATCCCCTTCGGGGACACGTTGACATGGCCGGCATCGCCGCTCGGCGCCGTACCGACGAAGAACATCGGTTGCGCCGCGATGAAAGCGGCCAATCGGTCGTTGATGTCGTCGTAGACCTCGCCCATGGGAGCGATTCTTGCCCTGATATCGATCGACATCAAGATGTTATGCGTCACAAGGCGATCGGGCACGGGTTACCCCTTGCATCCCGCCGGGTGACGGGGCATCCTTACTCCAGACGGCAGGTCAGGGCCGTCACGGACATCCCAATACCGAGCCGGCGCGGAGTGCGCTCCCGTGCATGACACACCCAACACGGTCGAGCGCCCAGCCTGCCCAACACAGGCTCGCGGCAGACACTTCGCGCCGGCTCGTCATCTTCGATTGGGAGCCAAGGGATGTCACTGTGGTCAATCCCATCGGCTCCCGATCGCGCGGAACTTCGACGCCCACTATGGTCCCCGAGTGAGAAGTCAGGCGTGTTCGAGTGCCTTGGTCGCGGTGTTCGGGACCGTTTCGGGGCTCTCGACGTCGGCGGCGAAGTCGGCCATCCGTTCGTAGACCATTCCGGCGGAATGGGCCAAGGCCCCGACCAGGGCGGGAATGACGGGAAGCAGCCAGTCCGCGACGAAGCCCGTCGCGGGCATGTTCAGAACGACGACGGCGGCCGTCGCGCACGTGAATCCTTGGACGGCGCCGCGCCACGCGGCCCGGCCCGAGTCGGCGACCGCGGCCCGGCGTTCGGCCGACAGGTCGTGGAACTCGCGCAGGCCTCCCACGTCTCGCCGCCCGAGATTGACGCCGCTGATCGCGGTGGTGACGCAGGCGCCCACCGTCGTGGCGGACAGGCCGTCCTTGAACAGGACATAACAGAGTACGAATATCGCGACACCCGCGGTGATGGCGATGAGGCTCTTGATCCAGTCGCCCTTTTGTCCGGGATACCAGTAGTGCTTGGTAACCCCGTCACCTAGATCGCGAACGATCCTTCCCATCGTGACGAGCTCCTTCCGAGCTACCCGTGACCCGCTGCCGATTGAGTCGTTAACCCATTGCGTACAGGAGTCATTATTGCGATGGCGCTCTCCTGTGGAGCGGGTTCGGGTGAATCCGATTACGGATCGTATGTCCGTTTCTCGACACACCCGCAGATCGCCGTGGACGCAGGCACGTCGAAGCATCGCCGACGAGCCGTCGCGCCCATGGCCGCCACCACCGAGCCGGAAGACAGACACCAACGGCGGCATCGACCGAGACGGCCCACCGCCGACATTTCATACCATGATGGACAATCACGCTGCCGCCGGGGAACAACCGGTACTAGAACCACTACACCACAACGCATCCCGAGCTACTGTCGGGTGCGCGACGTTCTCGAACGGCGACAGCGAGTGCGCCGTCCGGGGTCGACGAGCTCGCCGACCCCGGACGGGCTCGTTCTAGACGACCTCGACGACCGGTCCGGTGAGCTCGCGCAAGTCGTCGCCGATGTCGGCGCCCATCTCCTCCGCGATCCGCAGCGCCTCACTGATCAAGGTCTCGACGATCTGTGACTCGGGGACGGTCCTGACGACCTTCCCCTTCACGAAGATCTGACCCTTGCCGTTGCCGGAGGCGACACCGAGGTCGGCCTCGCGGGCCTCCCCCGGTCCGTTGACGACGCAACCCATGACGGCGACCCGCAGCGGCACCGGCAGCCCCTCGAGACCCGCCGTCACCTCCTCCGCGAGCTTGTACACGTCGACCTGCGCGCGCCCGCACGACGGACACGACACGATCTCCAGCCCCCGCTCGCGCAGCCCCAGGGACTCGAGGATCGCGGAACCGACCTTGACCTCCTCGACCGGAGGCGCCGACAGGGACACCCGGATCGTGTCACCGATGCCCTCGGACAGCAGCGCGCCGAACGCGACGGCGGACTTCACCGTTCCCTGGAAAGCCGGTCCGGCCTCGGTGACGCCGAGGTGCAGCGGGTAGTCGCACTGCTGCGACAGGAGCCGGTACGCACGGACCATGACCACCGGGTCGTGGTGCTTCACCGAGATCTTGATGTCGCCGAAACCGTGCTCCTCGAACAGCGAGCACTCCCACAACGCCGACTCCACGAGCGCCTCGGCGGTCGCCTTGCCGTACTTCGCGAGCAGCCGCGGGTCGAGGGAACCGGCGTTGACGCCGATCCGGATCGGGGTGCCCGCCGCCGAGGCGGCCTTGGCGATCTCGGCGATCTTGTCGTCGAACTTCTTGATGTTGCCCGGGTTGACGCGTACCGCCGCGCAGCCCGCGTCGATCGCGGCGAACACGTACTTCGGTTGGAAGTGAATGTCGGCGATGACGGGGATCTGCGACTTCTTGGCGATCATCGGCAGCGCGTCCGCGTCGTCCTGGCTCGGGACGGCGACTCGAACGATCTGGCAGCCCGAGGCCGTCAGCTCCGCGATCTGCTGCAGGGTCGCGTTGACGTCGGACGTCAACGTCGTCGTCATCGACTGGACACTGACCGGCGCGCCACCGCCGACGGGAACACCACCCACGTTGAGGCGGCGGGTCGGCCGGCGCTCGGCGAGCGCGGGCGGCGGCGCGGCGGGTATACCGAGGTTCACGGAGGTCATGTCGTCCCCTAGTCGAAGATCGTGATGGGATTGACGATATCGGCGGTGACCGCCAGCAACGTGAAGCCGACCATGACGACCAGCACCATGTATGTCAGCGGTGCCAGTTTCAGGTAGTCGACCCGGCCGGGGTCGGGCTTGTTACGGCGGGCCGCCCACCATGAGCGAAGCCTTTCGTACCAAGCGATCGCGATGTGTCCGCCGTCCATCGGGAGCAGCGGCAGCAGGTTGAACACGCCGACGAAGTAGTTCAGGGACGCCAGCAGCAGGAAGAACGAGACCCACGCGTCGTTCTCGACCATCTCGCCACCCAGGCGGGACGCTCCGACGACGCTGACCGGGGTCTCCGGGTCGCGTTCCTCGCCGACGATCGCGTTCCACAGGGCGGGGACCTTCTCGGGGAGACGGACGATCGCCTCGCCCATCAGTTTCGCCATGTCGCCGGTGAAGTCGGCGGCGGCGCCGATGCCCGCGACCGGACCGTAGGTCATCGACACCGGGATCGACGGGTCTACATACAGGGTGATGCCGACCTGGGAGACGGTCCGAGTCCGACCGTCCTCGTCCTCGATCTCGACGGCGGCGGGAGTCACGGCGACATCGCGCTTCTCGCCGTCCGCGCCGAGCACGGTCAGGGTCGCCTCCTCCTCCGCGGGCAGCGGACGAATCGCCTTGACGAGCGCGTCCCAGTCATCCACGGTGGTGCCGTTGACCGCGAGGACGCTGTCGCCCGTGGTGAGACCGGCGTCCACGGCCGGAGACGGTTCGCTGTCCGCGTCGCACACGCCGTCGGCGGCGAGGCACTCGGAGACGGCGATCGTCGTGGAGTCGCGCGCGCGGTCCTGTTCCTCGGCGTAGGCCGGGTTCGGAGCCCACACCCACGACACGAGGATCCACAGAATGAGGAATCCGAGCACGAAGTGCGTGACGGAGCCGGCGACGAGTACGACGGTGCGCTGCCACAGGGGTTTGCGCCAGAACACTCGGTGCTGGTCCGATTCGGGTACGCGCTCCTCTTCCTCTTCGAGCGGCGTCATGCCGGTGATCTTGACGAAACCGCCGAGCGGAATCGCTTTGAGGCCGTATTCCGTCTCGCCCTTGCGGAACGACCACAGCGTCGGGCCGAAGCCGATGAAATACCGGGTCACGCGCATGCCGAACAGCTTCGCGGTGCCCATGTGTCCGGCCTCATGCAAACTGACCGAGATCAGAATGGCGAGCGCGAACAGAATCACGCCAATGACGTAAGCCAAGCTGACTACCCCTTGCTATGGCGAACCCACCCGGTTCGCTATCGTCCGGCCTTCGAAATGAGCTCGTTGGCTCTGACTCTCGCCCAACTCTCGGCGTCGAGGACCTCCTCGACGGTACCCGGTTCGGCAAAACCGGGCGCATCCGACAGGACCCGGCTCACCGTGTCCACGATGCCGAGGAACGGCAATGCTCCGGCGACGAACGCGGCGACGCATTCCTCATTGGCCGCGTTGTAGATCGCGGGCAGGCACTTGCCGCTCTCACCCGCGTGCCGGGCCAGCGCGACGGCGGGGAACGCCTCGTCGTCGAGCGGTTCGAAGGTCCATTCCTGGGAGCGGGTCCAGTCGACGGGCGCGGCGGCGTCGCTCAGGCGCTCCGGCCAGGCCAGAGCGTGCGCGATGGGCAGCCGCATGTCGGGTGGGCTGGCCTGGGCGATCGTCGAACCGTCGATGAACTCGACCATCGAGTGGATGACGGACTGCGGATGGACGACGACGGTGATGTCCTCGTACGGGGTGCGGAAGTATTCGTGTGTCTCGATCACTTCGAGGCCCTTGTTGACGAGGGTCGCGCTGTTGATCGTGATCACCTTGCCCATGTTCCACGTCGGGTGGGCCATCGCCTGCTCGACGGTGACGTCGCTCAGTTCGTCGCGAGTGCGTCCCCGGAACGGCCCGCCCGAGGCGGTGACGATGAGGCGGCGCACCTCGTCGTCACGGCCGGCGCGGGCGGCTTGGGCGAGCGCGGAGTGTTCGCTGTCGACGGGGATGATCTGTCCCGGCGCGGCGGCGGCGCGGACGAGTGGGCCGCCCGCGACGAGGGATTCCTTGTTGGCGAGGGCGACCTTGTGGCCGGCCTCCAATGCCGAGAGGGTCGGTGCCAGTCCGATCGATCCGGTGATCGCGTTGAGCACGATGTCGCAGTTCCAGCGCGCGAGTTCGGTCATGGCGTGCGGTCCGGCGAGGATCTTCGGCAGACGGAACTCGCCGCGCGCGTAGCCGCGTTCGTCTCCGGCCGCGTACAGCGCGAGTTGGAGTTCCTGGGCGGACGTCGCGGCGGCGACGGCGACGACCGAGACCCCGAGGTCGAGTGCCTGCCGCGCGAGGAGTTTCGGGTTGCCGCCACCGGCTCCGATGCCGACGACACGGATGCGGTCGGGGTTGGCGGTGGCGACGTCAATCGCTTGAGTACCGATCGAACCGGTCGAGCCGAGGATGATGATGTCGCGACGATTCACGCGGCCATTGTCGCTCAACGAACCTGCTGCCGACGCGCTGGGACCGCGCGTCACCGGAAGACGATCGTGCTGGCCCCGTTGAGGAGGACGCGATGGTCGAGGTGCCAGCCGAGCGCGCGGGCGAGCACGATGCTCTCCAGGTCGCGGCCCGTCGCGGCGAGCCTGTCGGGCGTCATCGCGTGGTCGACCCTGGTGGTCTCCTGTTCGATGATGGGGCCCTCGTCGAGGTCGGCGGTGACGTAGTGGGCGGTCGCGCCGATGAGTTTGACGCCGCGCCGGTACGCCTGGTGGTACGGCTTGGCGCCCTTGAAACTAGGTAGGAACGAGTGGTGGATGTTGATGACGCGGCCGGTCAGTTTGGCGCAGAAGTCATCGGAGAGCACCTGCATGTAGCGGGCGAGGACGACGACGTCGACGCGTTCGGCGGTGATGAGGTCCCATAGCCGCCGTTCCTGTTCGGCGCGGGTCGCGGGGCTGACGGGCATGTGGTGGAACGGAACGCGGGACGCCTCGGTGAGCTCGCCCCAGTCGGTGTGGTTCGAGGCGACCGCGACGAGTTCGCCGGAGAGGGCTCCGGTTCGGAAGCGGTACAGGAGGTCGTTGAGGCAGTGCCCCTGTTTGGAGGCCATGATGAGAACGCGGGGTTTCACGGCGAGGTCGTGCAGTTGCCATTCGAGTCGGGTCCGCGCGGCGAGTTCGGCGAGGTCTTCGCGCCACGTGTTCGCGTTCGCCGTGGTGTCGAAGTGGACGCGCATGAAGAAGCGTCCGGTCTCGGGGTCGGAGAACTGTTGCGCGTCGAGGATGTTGCCACCGCGTTCGGCGAGGAATCCGGCGACACCGTGCACGATGCCGATGCGGTCGGGACAGGAGATGGTCAGCACGTACTCGTTCGTCACCGGTTCATTATCGCCGCACCGTCCAGCAATTTTCACTGTGGGTGTTCATGTGAGCGCTATATGACGTTGGCGTTCGCGGAGCGCGGGCATTCGTCGGAACGTCCCGCTTGACGTTGGTCGCGCCCGCTGGTCGGGTCGGGCGGGCCTCCCGGGCCACGAATCCACCGGGTGGAGGGACGGTTCGTGACGTGCCCCCGTAGCGTTCGGAACGTGCTTCCCGACTTCGCGACGAAACCGACCATCGACGGAGACCTGGTTCGCCTGGTGCCGTTGGAGACGCGCCATCTCGACGAGCTGTGGCCCGCCTACGAGGACGCTGAACTGGCCCGCCTGACCGGTTCCACGGGCACGTTCACGAGGGACGAGACGGAGCGGATCATCGCGGGTCGGCGGCATGCCCCCGATCGGCTGGACCTGGCCGTCATCGAGCGGGCCACCGGGCGTTGCGTCGGCGAGGTGGTCCTCAACGAGTGGGACGAACACAACAGGTCCTGCAACTTCCGGACCCTCTTCGTCGCATCCGGTCGTGATCGCGGTTTCGGCACCGAGGCGATCCGCCTGATCCTCGAGCATGCTTTCAACACCTTGGCGCTGCACCGGATCTCGTTGGGGGTCTTCGCCTTCAACGCTCGGGCGCGTCGCGTCTACGAGAAGCTCGGCTTCGTCGAGGAGGGTGTCCTGAGAGAGACGCTGAACTGGGACGGCGAGTGGCACGACGAGATCATCATGTCCATATTGGAAGATGAGTGGCGGTCGGGACGCGAGCTCCCGATCGACGCGTAGGAAACGTGGGCCCACGCCTCACGGGCGCGGACCCACGTCGAGTCAGTTCCGACCGGAGCCGACCAGTTCCGGTGCCGGAAGGTCCTCGCCTTCCTTGACGCCGTAACGGGCGTAGAAGCGCCGCAACGGTTTCGGCGCCCACCAGTTGGCGTTTCCGAGGATGCGCATGGTCGCGGGAACGAGGAGCATCCGCACGAGCGTCGCGTCGATGAAGATCGCGACGGCCATCCCGATGCCGATCATCTTGAGGAACATGATGCCCCCGGCGGCGAACGCGCTCACCACGACGATCAGGAGCAGGGCCGCCGACGTGATGATCCCTCCGGTGCGTTGCAGCCCGGTCAGGACTGAGGCGGTGTTGTCACCGGTGTGGTCCCATTCCTCGCGGACCCGCGAGAGCAGGAACACCTCGTAGTCCGTCGAGAGGCCGAACAGCAGCACCACCATCAGCAGCAGATTGGACGGTTCGAGGAAGCCGCTGGGTGTGAAGCCCAACCACTCCGAGAGGTTGCCGTCCTGGAAGATCCACACGATGACGCCGAACGAGGCCCCGATCGAGATCATGTTCATCAACACGGCCTTGATCGGCAGGAGCACCGAACCGAAGGCCAGGAACAACAACAGCAGAGTCACCACCGCGACGTAGAGCGCCAGCCACGGCAGGCGTTCACCGATGTCGCTGAACTGATCGTTGAGGACGGCGGGCATACCGGACACCGCCAGTTCGGTGTCGTCGGGGACGTCGAGTTCGCCGATCGCGGTCGCCAGCTCGCGCGCCTCCTCGCTCTGCTGGTCGACATCGTAGGAGACCTGAAGCACCGCCGCGTCTGCGTTCCCGGCGATGGGCCGAACCGAATCGACGTGATCAAGCTCGTCGATGTCCGCCGTGACCGCCTGGACGGCGGCTTCTCCCCCGCCCTCGACGAATACCTGTAGCGTGCCGAGGTCGCCGTCGGGGAAGTCGGCGCGCAGCGTCTCACTGACGACCCGACTCTCCATGCCCTCCGGGAGGACCTTCTCGTCAACGGTGCCCCAGTTGGCGTGCAGGAACGGGATCGCGAGCACGAGTAGAACCGCGACCACACCGACGAGGTACAGCACCGGCCGTCTCATGACGCTCGCACCGACCCGGGACCACGCGCCGCTGTTCGAGGGACGGCCGGAACGCTTGCGCCGCCATGGCATCCGCACCGCGTCGACACGATGCCCGATGATCGCCAGAAGGGCGGGCAGCACCGTCAGGGAGCCGAGCATCGCCACGGCGACGGCCGCCATGCCTCCATAGGCGATCCCGTGTAGGAACGGCAGCGGGAACATCAACAGACCGGCCAGGGACAGCACGATCGTCAGGCCGGAGACGGTGACGGTACGACCCGCGGTCGTCATGGTCCGCACGACGGCGGTGCGTTTGTCCCGGCCGAGCGCGAGCTCCTCCCGGAAACGGTTGACGACGAACAAGGCGTAGTCGATCGACAGGCCGAGCCCGATGATGGTGATGACGTTGATCGCGAACACGGACACGTCGGTGACGTAGGTCAGCAGCCGCGTGATGATGAAGCCGCCCATGATGGCGATGACACCGATCAGCAGGGGCGTCGTCGCGGCGACGAGACTGCCGAAGATCAGGACCATGAGGACGAGCAGGATCGGCAGGGAGATCATCTCGGCGGTGATCATGTCGGCCTGCGTCTGCCGGTTGACGTCGTCGAAAATCGCGGCGGAGCCGCCGAGCCGCGTCGTCAGACCGTCGGCGGTCAGGTCCGGGGCGAGGGCCTCGTACTGTTCGGCGCGGTCGGCGTCGGTCTCGCCGGTGAGGGTGATCGTCGCGTACGTGGAGTGCTCGTCGTCGGAGATGAAGGACGGCAACTGAGTGCTGTAGTAAGAGGAGACGGACTCGACCTCGTCACGGTCCGCGATCGCGTCGAGGGAGTCGGTGACGGCCTCGGCGAACTCGGGATCGGTCGCGATGAGATCGTCCGATTCGTACAGGACCACGACGTCGACGGCTTGACGGCCGAACTCGTCCTCGATCCGTTCCGCCGCCTTGGCACTTGGGCTCTTGTCGTTATAGAAGCCGCCGTCCGCGAGCGAGTCGAAGACTCCGATGCCCCACGTCGCGCCGATGACAACGATGGCCGCGGCGAAAGTCAGGACTCCCCAACGCAACCGGGACACGCTACGGCCCCACCATTCGAACACGCCGAATCCTCCTCGGGAGTAGTACGATGATGATCAAAGAGATTCGCTAACACCGTTCACTATTGCTATCGGTGTTTACTCCCGCAACTCGGAATGCCCCAAAACGGACAGGAACTTTGAGTGGGATCTGTCACAACCGAACCGCTCGGCCGTCGCGCCAGGACACGCGCAAACACGCTCGCCGAGATCAAGGCCACCGCCCGACGGCACCTGGTCGAACAAGGCCCGTCAGGAATATCGCTGCGCGCCATCGCCCGCGACATGGGCGTGTCCGCGCCGGCCCTGTACCGCTACTTCCCCAGCCTTGACGCGCTCATCACGCAGTTGTGCGTGGACCTCTACGTCGAACTGCGCGACGTCATGCGGGCCGAATGCGACACGCTTCCGGAGGACGCGCTCGTCGAACGACTCGTCACCGCCGCCAAGACCTTCCGGCGGTGGGCGGTCGAGCACCGGCCCGAATTCACGTTGATGTTCGCCAGCCTCGCGCCGGGGGCGGTCATCGCCTCACCCGGCTGCGCCACGGCAGCGCTCGACCCCGAGACGGAGCCGTACAAGTCCATCCTCATGTTCGCGCGGATCTTCGGGGACATGTTCGAACGCGTCTACCACCAGAGCGACGCCGAGCGCGGATTCGCCCTGCGCACACCGCGCATTCCCGAACTGCCGCCCGAACTGCACGACGAACTACTGCGCTCGTCGCAAGCCATCGGGGCGAACGTGCCGATCGAGTTCGCGTACACGTTCCAGTCCTTCTGGATCAGGCTGTACGGGCTCGTGGCCATGGAGGTGTTCGGGCAGCTGCCCGTGGTCGAACAGGCCGAGGCGATGCTCGACGCCGAGTTGGCGACCATGGCCGAGTTCCTCGGCGCGACCATCGAACCGTCCACAGAGCGAGGACGGGCCTGACGGCGCGCGGAGGCGCCGTCAGGGCGGGCTCGAACTACTCGGCCTTACTGGACCGGATGTCGTGGCCGACGCTCGTCAGGCACTTGCCGGAGGCGAGGTTCCACTTCCACCCGTGCATCTGACACGTCAGGACGCCGTCGTCGACCTTGCCGAACCGCGTCAGGTCGGCCTTCAGGTGGGGGCAGCGCCGCTGCACGGTCCAGCCGTCGAGATCGACGTTCTCCTCGTCCGGTTTCTGTTCGGCGTACCAGCCCTCGGCGTAGTTGAGGCGCTCCTCCGACAGACACTTGAAGAAGGTGTAGACGAACTCGTTGTACTGGCCGATCCGAGCCGCGGAGAAACGACACGACAGGAACAGCGAGTTCACCCAGTCGATCTCGTTGATGTGCAGCAGGTGCTCCACGAAGCGCCGTTCGGTGGTGAACCGGTACCGGCACTTCTCATCGTCGTATGCGCGGATCTCACGGTTCACGAAGTCGAAGAGGACACTGTCGACGACCTCATCGGAATCGGGAGCCGTCAAGTCGAAACGGACGGGGCCGTTGATGCCCGCCGCGATGAACTCGGCCTCAGAGAGCAGGGGCTCGAAACGCTTCTTGAGTTCCGCGAGGACGTCGATCTCCGGGTGCCGCCACGACTCCTTCGCTGCGGCGATGACGGGACGCTGCCGGTCGCGGTACTCGATGAGGTGCTGTTCCTTGTTGGCGAAGAACTCGCGCACGTCGGGAACTGGCTGCGTCACCGAGCAGCCGTCGAGGGTGACCTCGGCGACGGTGCCGGGCAGCAGGGTCACCGTGTTGTCCCGGCCGTTGTCGGCCAGGAAGTCCGAGTAGACCTGCTGGTCCGGGAAGATGTTGCCCTCGTCGTCACCGAGGTCATTGAACTTCCACAATGCATCGTCCAAAAAGCACGGCGGGCCTGCGATCGGGAAGACCCAGCTCGCGCTTCCGTCGTCGATGTAGCGCAGGGACCGGTCGAACTGCCGCTCGCGCTTCTGCTTCCCGAAGGCCGTCTTCGCGGCATCGGGGAGCTCGTAGACCATCGGATACCAAATGGCACCGGAGAACTGGAGAAGGTGCGCGTGGATGTGGCCGAGCTTCTTGAACGCCGTCAGATCGGTCGGACGGGCGTCGTTCTGGTTCAGCAACCGCACGCCGTCGGCGTCCTCGACCCAGATCGAGGAGTCGCCGATCGGCCCGTCCGTCGGCGAGACGAGCGCCTGGATCATGACCTTGACGCCGTTGCCGATCGGGGTGACCTCACCCGAGACGGTCTTGACGAACTTGGTGAAACCCAGCGCGCGGAGCTCGTCCTCCAGTTCGGACGTCGGGTATTCCGGGAGGAGGACCGTCGTGTCCTTAGAGATGTTGTCCCGCAGGTTCTGCTCGTCGAAGTGGTCCCGGTGCAGGTGCGAGACGTACAGGAAGTCGCACTGACCGAGCGCTTTCCAGTCGAGACCGGAGTTGTCCGGGAAGGGGAACCACGACGCGAAGTACGCCGGATTCACCCATGGATCACACAG
Organism: Stackebrandtia soli; assembly: GCF_965137155.1. Taxonomy (NCBI): domain Bacteria; kingdom Bacillati; phylum Actinomycetota; class Actinomycetes; order Glycomycetales; family Glycomycetaceae; genus Stackebrandtia; species Stackebrandtia soli. The sequence goes on along the minus strand of NZ_CBCRZX010000049.1, from coordinate 1,540 downwards.
AATGCTGCCCGCAGCCGTCTCGATCAACATGCTCGCATGTCCGCAACCGGTGATCCGCACCTCGCGCCGCCCCTTCTCGTTTCATCAACCACTCGCTTGAGCCTTCGGCAAGATATGACCATACCCGCACGGTTCGGCGGAGCCTTCGCGCGCCGATGGCGCGTCGACCGGCGTCACGCGTGAATCATGCGGGCGATCACCACAGTGCCGCACGTGCGAAACTGGCACCGCATCGACCGACCGGCATGGTCCGCCGTGACGACGTGCGATGCGACCCGTTCACGAACCATTCGGAGGCCAAGACCGTGGCAGACCACGACGCACCGGTGACGTCACCGGACCAGCACAACCCCACCAATCGCAAGGCGATCTACACCGTCGGCGTTCTCGCGGTGTTGACGATGGTGGCTTACCTGTTCGGAAACCACGAGGGCCGCGTGGAAGACCTGTGGCTGTTGGGTTTCGCGGTCGTCATCGCGCTGGGACTGGTCACGGACTGGCTCCTGGTTCGCGCCGGGCTGCGCGAATGACGCGCCCATGACGCAATGAACGGCGGCGGTGTGAACAGATCACACCGCCGCCGTTTCGCTTGTCGGTTCCCGGTTAGCGGACCATACCTCGGCGCGCGAAAATGTCGCGGACCTCGCGCAGCGCCGCGTCGACCTCGGCCTCGAAGTAGCCGCCCTGCACCAGGCTGAACTGGCTCGTGTCGAGTTCCTTGTCCGTCAACGGAACCGGAGACCGGCCCGTCATGTTGGCGGACATGCCGTCGAACATCCGGTCGACCTGGACAGGGTCGTAACCGCTGCCGAATCGACGGGGCTGGAACGCCTGGCGCAGCTGGTTCAACCGCGTGAGGTCGTCGGGTGTGAACGGCGAATCGGCGGCCCGGAGCTCGGTGGTCATCTCCTCCCGGCCGTGTCGACCGGGGTTGTCGAACACGCCACGACCCTCGTAGGGATTGCGACGTCCATAGTCGACCTTGGCGTCGGCTCGGTCGTGCATCGCGGGCATTCCGCCGCCGGGCGGAGGCATCGGGGGACCCGACGGTCCGGGCGGCGGGGCCTGCCGAAACGCCTGAGTCGGCGGTTCGTCGAACGCGGACGGTCCGCTCCGGTACGCGGGCGACGTCGGCGCCGGGTGCGACGGTCCGTCCTGCGAGGGCACCACCGGGTGCACCATCGTGGCGGCGTCCGGGTCGTGGACACCACGCGGCGGCGTCGGCGGGTGATCGCGGTACGGGTCGTGCATGCCACGCGGCGGTGTCGACGGATCGCGTCGGTCCGGCTCGATACGACCCTGCGACGGCACGGGCGGGGGCGGGGGCATGAAACGGTCCTCGCCACCGCGACGGAGCCGCTGCGTCATCTGCGAGTCGATCTCCGGCTCCTCGGGGAACCGTCGAATCGGGCGGGTCATGTCGTCCTGCTCGAACCCTCCCCGGTCGAAACCGCCCGGAGGCGTCGGCTGCCAGCCTCGCGGCGGGCTCGACATCGCGGGGGGACCGGAGATGGGGCCGGTCGGCGGGCCCGAGACCGGG
>NZ_CBCRZX010000048.1:19124-34678 GCF_965137155.1 Stackebrandtia soli | reverse complement strand
GACGGGGACGGTTCCGGGTACGGGGACGGCTGTTGTTGCGGTTGCGAGGACGGCGCCCTGTCCCGGTACGGGGAATCCGTGTACGGCGCCGGTTCCCCGTACGGAGACGGCGACTGGTTCCCGTAGGGGGAGGGCGACGACTCCGGGTATGGGGACGGCGAGGACTCCGGATACGGCGACGATGACAGCTGCCGACGGGGTGACGGCCCCGAGGCCGCCGACCGTCGAGGCGTCGGACGCTGCGGGCCGCTGCTTTGGGAGTGTTTGCGGGCGGCCTTGGCGGCCTTGCGGATCAACGACGGGCCTGAGTAGACGAGTCCGGTGTAGATCTGGACGAGGCTGGCGCCGGCGTCGATGAGCCTCGCCGCGTCGTCGCCGGTGGTGATGCCGCCGACGCCGATGATCGGGAAGCGCCCGTTGGTCTCCCGATGGATGAACGACACGATCGATCGGGTGATGTCGCGCAACGGTTTCCCGGACAGGCCGCCGGACTGGGCAGCGCGATCGAGGTCGGACGACGCGACGCCGTCGCGGCCGAGCGTCGTGTTGCTGGCGATGACTCCGGCGACGCCGTGCGACAGGCAGACCTCGATGGCCTGTCCGATCGCCGACTCGGTGAGGTCGGGCGCCAGTTTGACGAGGACCGGTTTGATCCGACCGCCGCGCGACTGGTGCTGGTTCTCCTCGTACAGCGCCGTCAGGAGCTCCGACAGGTGCTGCGCGTCCTGGAGGTCGCGTAGGCCCGGGGTGTTCGGCGAGGAGACGTTGACGGCGAAGTAGTCGCCGTAGGGGTACAGCGTCGAGAAGGACGCGACGTAATCGTCGATCGCCTGCTCGATCGGCGTCGTCTTCGACTTTCCGAGGCTGATGCCGATCGGAACCGCCGGACGCGGCCGACTGCCCAGCCGACGCGCCAGCGCCTGCGCGCCGTCGTTGTTGAAACCCATCCGGTTGATGAGCGCCTGCGACTCGGGCAGGCGGTACAGGCGGGGCCGGGGGTTGCCCGGTTGCGCCCGCCACGTGACCGTGCCGATCTCCATGAAGCCGAAGCCGAGCGCCGGCCACGCGTCGATCGCGACGCCGTTCTTGTCCATGCCGGCGGCGAGCCCGACCGTGTTCGGGAAGTCGATCCCGAAGACACGGGCGGGGTCGCTGACGGCGTTGACTTTGCTCATGGCGTTCAGGAGCCAGGGCTTTTGCGCCACAGAGGACAGCATGGCGAGGGTCTTCTCGTGGGCAGCCTCCGGGTCACCTCGTCCCATGCGGTAGAGAACCGGCCGGACCGTGCGTGAGTAAAGCATCGTTATTCCTGGTTGATCGCTGCATGCAACGCCTGGAGGGGTCGCACCAAAAGGTCACCACGAATCATGGCCTCTATGCCCATGACGGCTGCGGAGGCCCCCTGAATCGTGGTTATGCACGGCGTGTCGGCGACGACGGCCGCGCTGCGGATCTCGTATCCGTCGGTGCGGACCCCGGTCGATCCGGCCGGGGTGTTGATGACGAGATCGAACTCGCCGGAGGCGATGAGCTCGATCGCGTCGGGGAACGCGAGGTCGTGATTCGCGTCGCTGCGCCGCCGGACCTGCGTGAACTCGACGCCGTGGCGCCGCAGCACCTCACCGGTGCCGCGGGTGGCGTAGACGGTGAAGCCGAGGTCGACGAGGCGCTGCACGGGGAACACGATCGCGCGCTTGTCCCGGTCGGCGACCGAGACGAAGACCTTCCCCGATGTGGGGACGTGACCGTAGGTCGCGGCCTGGGCCTTGGCGAAGGCGTGGCCGAAGCTGATGTCCATGCCCATGACCTCGCCCGTCGACTTCATCTCGGGGCCGAGGACCGCGTCGATGCCGCGTCCGTCGACGGTGCGGAACCGTTTGAACGGGAGGACCGCCTCCTTGACGGCGATCGGGGCGTCGGCGGGGAGTCGACCGCCGTCACCGACGCGACGGAGCAGTCCCTCCTCACGGAGCGTCGCGATCGTCGCGCCCATCATGACGCGCGTCGCGGCCTTCGCGAGGGACACACCGGTCGCTTTCGACACGAACGGGACGGTACGGCTCGCACGCGGGTTGGCCTCCAGGACATACAGGGTGTCGTCCTTGAGCGCGTACTGGACGTTCAGGAGGCCGCGCACACCCAAACCGTGGGCGAGGGCCTCCGTGTGCGAACGGATCCGCCGCAGGGTCTGTCCCCCGAGCGTGATCGGCGGGAGCGCGCACGACGAGTCGCCACTGTGGACGCCAGCCTCCTCGATGTGCTCCATGACTCCGCCGATGTAGACCTCCTCGCCGTCGCACAGGGCGTCGACGTCGATCTCGATGGCGTCATCGAGGAAGCGGTCGACGAGGACCGGGTGCGCGGGACTGATGTCGGTCGCGCGGGTGATGTAGGACTGGAGATTCGCGTCGTCGTAGACGATCTCCATCCCGCGACCGCCCAGGACGTAGGACGGACGGACCAGCACCGGGTACCCGATGCGCGCCGCGATCGCCTTCGCCTCGACGTAGGTGCTCGCGGTGCCGTGCGCGGGTGCGGGCAGTTTCGCCTTCGCGAGGATCTTCGAGAACGCGCCACGATCCTCGGCAAGGTGAATGCTCTCCGCGTCGGTGCCGACGACCGGGAGACCCGCGTCGGTGAGCGGCTGCGCGAGTCCCAACGGGGTCTGACCGCCGAGCTGGACGACGACCCCGACGACTCCGGGCCCGCCGGCGGCCAGGCCGCTGGTGTGCTCGGCGTGGTGGACTTCGAGCACGTCCTCCAGCGTCAGCGGCTCGAAGTACAGCCGGTCCGCGGTGTCGTAGTCGGTCGAGACGGTCTCGGGGTTGCAGTTGACCATGATCGTCTCGAAGCCGGCGTCGCGCAGCGCCGAGACGGCGTGCACGCACGAGTAGTCGAACTCGATGCCCTGACCGATGCGGTTGGGACCCGAACCGAGGATCATCACCTTGGGGCGATCGCTCTGGGCGACCTCGGTCTCCTCCTCGTACGTCGAGTAGTGGTACGGGGTGTCGGCGGCGAACTCGGCGGCGCAGGTGTCGACCGTCTTGTAGACCGGACGCAGCCCGAGTCGATGCCGCAGGCGACGCACACCGTCCTCACCGGACAGTTCGGGGCGGAGCGCCGCGAGTTGCGGGTCGGAGAAACCGGACCGCTTCGCGCGCCGCAGCAGACTCTCGTCCAGCAGTGGCGCCGACTCGATCTCGAAGCGCAGGCGGCTCAGGCGCGCCAGTTCCTCGATGAACCACGGATCGATGCCGCTGACCTCGGAGACCTGCGTGATCGTCGCGCCGAGGCGCAGCGCCCGCTCGGCGGTGTACAGGCGGCCGTCGTGGCCGTGCCGCAGCGCCTCCAAGGTCTCCTCGAGGGTGACGCCCTCCGGGTCGGCCTTCGTCCACAGTCCGGGCATCGTGGTCTCGGTGGACCGCATCGCCTTCTGAAGCGCCTCACCGAAAGTCCGACCGAGGGCCATCGCCTCGCCGACCGACTTCATGGTCGTGGTCAGGGTGGCGTCGGCGCCCGGGAACTTCTCGAACGCGAATCGCGGGATCTTGACGACGACGTAGTCGAGCGTCGGCTCGAACGCGGCCGGGGTCGCCTTCGTGATGTCGTTGGGGATCTCGTCGAGGGTGTAGCCGATGGCGAGGCGGGCGGCGATCTTGGCGATCGGGAAACCGGTCGCCTTGCTCGCCAACGCGCTCGACCGCGACACCCGGGGGTTCATCTCGATGACGACGAGGCGGCCGTTCTCCGGGTTGACGGCGAACTGGATGTTGCAGCCGCCGGTGTCGACGCCGACCTCGCGCAGCACCGCGATGGCGAGGTCGCGCATCCGCTGGTACTCGCGGTCGGTGAGCGTCATCGCGGGGGCCACCGTCACCGAGTCCCCGGTGTGGACGCCCATCGGGTCGATGTTCTCGATGGAGCACACGACGACCACGTTGTCCTTGTGGTCGCGCATGAGCTCCAGCTCGTACTCCTTCCAGCCGAGCACGCTCTCCTCGATGAGGACCTCGGTCGTCGGGCTCTCGGCCAGACCGCGACCGGCGATCCGGTCGAGTTCCTCCATCGTGTGCGCCATGCCGGAACCGAGGCCGCCCATCGTGAACGACGGGCGGACGACGACGGGCAGACCGAGTTCCGCGACGGTCGCGTGCACCTCGTCCATCGTGTGGCAGACGGCGCTCTTGGGCACCTCTCCCCCGGCGCGGGCGACGACCTCCTTGAAGAGCTGCCGGTCCTCGCCGCGCTGGATCGCGTCGATGTCGGCGCCGATCAGCTCCACGCCGTACTTGTCGAGGACACCCGCTTCGTGCAACGCCACGGCGGTGTTGAGCGCGGTCTGGCCGCCGAGCGTGGCGAGGATCGCGTCGGGTCGTTCGGCGGCGATGACCTGCTCGACGAACTCCGGCGTAATTGGCTCCACATAGGTCGCGTCGGCGTACTCGGGGTCGGTCATGATCGTCGCGGGGTTGGAGTTGACGAGGCTGACCCGGATGCCCTCGCTCCGCAACACCCGGCACGCCTGCGTGCCCGAGTAGTCGAACTCGCACGCCTGGCCGATAACGATCGGCCCGGAGCCGACCACCAGGACATGCTTGATGTCATCGCGTTTAGGCATTGCTGTTCGCCCCCATCAGTTCGGTGAGCCGGTCGAAGAGGTAGTCGGCGTCATGCGGACCCGCGGCGGCCTCAGGGTGGTATTGCACGGAGAAAGCGGGGACGTCCAGGCAGCGAAGGCCTTCGACGACGTCGTCGTTGAGGCAGACGTGGCTGACCTCGGCCGGCCCGAACTCGGTGTCGAAACGCCCCTCGACGGGCGCGTCGATCGCGAAGCCGTGGTTGTGGGCGGTCACCTCGACCCGGCCGGTCTCGTTGTCGCGCACCGGTTGGTTGATGCCGCGGTGACCGTACTTCAGCTTGTACGTCGACAGGCCGAGCGCCCGCCCGAGCACCTGGTTGCCGAAGCAGATGCCGAACAGCGGGACCCTGCGGGCCAGCAGTTCGCGCGTCACCGCGACCTGGTGATCGGCGGTGGCCGGGTCACCGGGACCGTTGGACAGGAACACCGCGTCGGGACCGACGCCGAGAATGTCATCCACCGTGGACGAAGCGGGCAGCACGTGGGTGCGGATGCCGCGTTCGGCCATGCGCCGGGGAGTGTTGCGTTTGATGCCGAGGTCGATCGCGGCGACGGTGAACCGCGCGGGCCCTTCCGGTTCCACCGTGTAGGCCACGGGCGTCGTCACCTCGTCGACGAGGTTCGCGCCGCTCATCGACGGACTCGCCAGCACCCGTTCCAGGAGCGCGGGGACGTCCGTGGTCCGACTCGAGATGCCGGCGCGCATGGCGCCCCGTTCGCGCAGGTGGCGAGTGAGGGCGCGGGTGTCGATTCCGCAGATGCCCACGATGCCCTCGGCGGCCAGTTCGTCCTCGAGGCTCCGCTCGGAACGCCAGTTGGACGCGACGACCGAGGGTTCGCGGACGACGAAGCCCGCGACCCAGATCCGGGAGGACTCGTTGTCCTCGGTGTTGACGCCGGTGTTGCCGATGTGCGGCGAGGTCATCGCCACGATCTGCCGGTGGTAGGACGGGTCGGTGAGGGTCTCCTGATAACCGGTCATGCCGGTGGAGAACACGGCCTCGCCGACGGTCTCTCCGACGGAGCCGTAAGCCTCGCCTCGGAAGCTGCGGCCGTCTTCGAGAACCAGGATCGCCGGAGCGCGTCTCATATGGACTCCTTAACGAGTTTGCCGTCGAGGACGGTCGGCCGTCCGCCGAAGAAGGTGGCGCGCACGACGCCCGGGAAGGTCATCCCGTCATAGGGGGTGTTGCGGCTGGGGCCGGCCAGTTCGGAACCGTTGACGGTCCATGTCTCGTTCGGGTCGACGAGGGTCAGGTTCGCCGGGGCGCCGACGTGCGGCAGTTGGCCTTGGCCGGTCAGGCCCGCGATGGTGGCGGGAGTGATCGAGCAGCGTTCCGCGACTCCCGCCCAGTCGAGCAGGCCGGGTTCGACCATGGTCTTGATGACGATGGACAGTGCGGTTTGGAGGCCGAGCATGCCGGGGCGGGCCTGCGCCCATTCGCACTCCTTGTCCTCCACAGTGTGCGGAGCGTGGTCGGTGGCGACGACGTCGATGACCCCCTCGGCAAGGCCTTGCTGCAGCGCCAGAACATCCTCTTCGGTACGCAATGGAGGGTTCACTTTGTACACCGGGTCGTACGACTCGGCAAGTTCGTCGGTCAGCAGCAGGTGATGCGGACATACCTCGGCGGTCACGCGCCAACCCTTGCTCTTGGCCCAGCGCAGGATCTCCACACTGCCCGCAGTGGACACATGGCAGACGTGCAGGCGCGAGCCGACGTGCCCGGCGAGGAGCACGTCCCGAGCGATGATCGCCTCCTCCGCGACGGCGGGCCAACCGGCGAGGCCGAGTTTCGCCGACATCGCGCCCTCGTGCATCTGCGCGCCGACGGTGAGCATCGGCTCCTCGGCGTGCTGGGCGATGACGCCGTCGAAGGCCTTGACGTATTCCAAGGCGCGGCGCATGAGCCGGGGATCGGAGACGCAGTGACCGTCATCGGAGAAGATCCGCACCTTGGCCGCCGAGGTCGCCATCGCGCCGAGCTCGGCCAGGCGTTCCCCGGCGAGCCCGACGGTGACGGCCCCGATCGGCTGGACCTCGACGAGTCCGGCGTCCCGCCCGAGGCTCCAGACCTGTTCGACCACCCCGGCGGTGTCGGCCACCGGGTCGGTGTTGGCCATCGCGCAGACGGCGGTGTAGCCGCCCAACGCGGCGGCGCGACTGCCAGAGGCGACGGTCTCGGCGTCCTCTCGGCCGGGTTCGCGCAGGTGGGTGTGCAGGTCGACGAGGCCCGGCAGCAGCACCAGCCCGGTCGCGTCGTAGACCTCGGCGTCGCTCGCCTCGATCGACCCGACGGCGCCGAGCTCGGCGATCCGCCCGTCGCGGATGAGCACGTCCGAGGGTTCTCCGCCCAGTACGGCGGCGCCCTTGATCAGATGGTCCGTCATATTCCCGATCCCTTCTCGCCCGACAGCAGCAGGTACAGCACGGCCATCCGAACGAAAACCCCGTTGGCGACCTGTTCGACGATGACCGAGCGCGGCGAGTCTGCGACGTCCGCGGCGATCTCCATTCCCCGGATCATCGGACCGGGGTGCATGACGATCGCCTCGTCCGGCAGCGCACGCATGCGCGCCCCGTCGAGGCCGTATCGCCTGCTGTATTCACGTATCGAGGGGAAGAACGAGTCCCCCATGCGTTCACGCTGAACGCGCAGCATCATCACCACGTCGCTGGTGGCGATGGTGGCGTCCAGGTCGTAGGAGACGTCGACGGGCCAGCCGTCGATGCCGACCGGCAGGAGCGTCGGCGGCGCGACAAGGGTCACGTGCGCGCCGAATGTGGACAGTAGCGCTATGTTCGAGCGGGCGACGCGGCTGTGCAGAACGTCCCCCACGATCGCGACGCGCAGGCCGTTGACGCGTCCGAGGCGTTGCCGGATCGTGAAGGCGTCGAGCAGGGCCTGCGTGGGGTGTTCGTGGGTACCGTCGCCGGCGTTGATGACGCTGCCGTCGAGCCATTGGGTGAGCCGGTGGGCGGCGCCCGAGGAGGAGTGTCGGATCACCACGGCGTCGGCGCCCATCGCCTGGAGGGTGAGCGCGGTGTCCTTGAGGCTCTCACCCTTGCTGACGCTCGATCCCTTGGCGGAGAAGTTCACCACGTCGGCGGACAACCGCTTCGCGGCGGTCTCGAAGGACACGCGAGTGCGGGTGGAGTCCTCGTAGAACAGGTTGACGACGGTGCGGCCGCGCAGGGTGGGAAGCTTGCGAACCTCGCGACCGGTCATCGCGTCGGACATCGCCTGCGCGGTGTCGAGGATCAAGGTCGCGGTGTCGACGTCGAGGTCGGACGCGTTGAGGAGGTGCTCCATCACGACGCACCGCCCGTGAGGATCACGGCGTCAACGCCGTCGACCTCGCTCAGGTGCACGGCGACGCTCTCGGTCGTGGACGTCGGGAGGTTCTTGCCGACGTAGTCGGCACGGATCGGCAACTCGCGGTGGCCGCGGTCGACCAGCACCGCCAACTGCACCTGCGACGGGCGACCCAGATCGTAGAGGGCGTTGAGCGCGGCGCGCACGGTCCGCCCTGAATAGAGGACGTCGTCGACGAGGACGACCCTCCGGTCGTCGACGCCGCCGTCGGGCACGTCGGTCGGGCCGAGGGGTCGGGTTCCACCTCGCCGGAGGTCATCACGGTAGAGCGTGACGTCGAGGGAACCATGCGGCATGGCGAACCCCTCGAAGGCGGAGATGCGTTCGGCGAGCCGCCGCGCCAGCGGGACGCCACGGGACGGAATTCCAAGAAGGACGGTGTTCGCCCCGCCTCGGGTCTTCTCGAGAATCTGATGGGCGATGCGATCGATGACTCGCGCGATATCGGCGCCCGACAACACCTGTTTTCCAGGTCTGTCGTCGGTGGTGCCGCCGCCCGGCGGCCCGTCGGGCCTGCTGAGGGCACGACTGTCCATGCCGACCTCCTTCCCCGCCTCACTGGACGGTCCGTTAAAGAATGGCCGCGGCACATGCTACCCGCTGCGGCCGTCACACCCTGCTCGACATCGACGCAGCGTAGTGAAGTTATGTTCGCCTTTGTCCAAGTTCATCCCGATATCGTCATCACGCACGGTGAAAATTGAGAGGACCCCCACTTGCACGCCGATTCGACATCGCCTAAAGTCACGCACCGTAGCTAAAAATACGGCTACGCACACCCCCTAACCTGGAGTACATCGAATGGCTTCGTCACCCGAGTACGCGAAATTCCTCGGTAACCGCTTGCGCGACATCCGGATCCAGCAGGGTTTGTCTCTGCAAGGCGTCGAGGACAAGTCAGGCGGAAAGTGGAAGGCCGTCGTTATCGGTTCGTACGAGCGCGGTGACCGTGCGATCACCGTGGCCCGCCTGGCCGAGCTGGCCACGTTCTACCGGGTCCCCGTCGCGGAGCTCCTTCCGGATGGCGCCCCCCTCCCGGTGGAACCCGGCAGCAAGCTCACGCTCGACCTGGCCGCCCTGTACGACCACAGCTCGCCCGAGCTGGTGCACGTCGCCCGTTACGCGCGCGGCATCCAGCAGCGCCGCGGCGACTACAATGGACGCATCCTGTCCATTCGCGCCGATGACCTGTCCGCGCTCGCGATCATCTACGACACAACCCCTTCAGCGCTCCTCGAGAAGCTGTCGGAGCTGGGCGTCCTGATCGCCGACCCGGCCAAGTTCTTCGCCGACCAGAAGGACGCCGAGTAAGACCGCGGCGCCCCTGGCGACTAAACCACAGCGCCCCACATCCGAAACGGATGTGGGGCGTTCGTCATGAGACGGCGGCCGCCTCAGATCACGATCGGGCCACAAGCCCGACGGATCCGAAGCGGTCACTCACACTCGGCGACTCAACGCTTCGTGTAGAGCTCCACGGCGATGTCGTCCGGGTCCCGGAACGCGACCAGCCGACCGGAGGAACCCGAGCCGATGCCGTCATGGGCGACGCCCAGCTCGTCGAGCCGACCCACCCACGCCTCCAGATCCGCGTCGTCGACGGCGAACGCCAGGTGATCCAGGCCGGAACGACGCTCGTTGAACGAGCCCGGCACGGCTTGGTCACCGTGCCCGACCAGGATGAGCGCGACGTCGACGCCCGGCACGGCCAGCATCGCCTTGTCCAGCCCACCGCCCTGACGGCGCATCGCGACCGTCGCGCCGAAAACGCGCCCGTACCAGGCGACACTCTCATCCACATCGGACACGGAAAGGCTGACGTGGTGAATACCGGTCAGACCGACCACCGAGAATTCCTCCATCGAACGGTTACAACCGAGACACGCTCTGCAAGACGCCGTTGATGAAAGCCGGGGAATCGTCCGAGCACAACACCTCGGCGATTTTGACGGCCTCACTGATCGGCACGGCCGAATCGGTGTCCTTGTCGTACAACAACTCGTAGGTCGCGACGCGCAGAATGTTGCGGTCCACGGCCGGGATCCGATCCAAGCGCCAACCGACCAGGCAACGGTCGATCGCGTCGTCGACCTCGTCGAGGTGCTCGGCGACGCCGTTGAGCAGCGTCATCGTGTACTCCGGGATGCCCGGCATCTGCGCGTCGCTCATCGCCAGGCGCCGACGCGACTCGAGCACGTCCAGAATGGGCTGATCACGTTGTTCGGCCTCGTACAGGACGTCCACGGCGCGTTTGCGGGCTTTACGTCGGGCGGGAAACGCCGCCAGCGTCTTCTCTGACACGGCTACGCGCGACTGAGGTACTTGCCATCGCGAGTGTCGACCTTGATCTTCTCGCCGGTGGTGATGAACAGGGGGACGTTGACGTTCGCGCCGGTCTCCACCGTCGCGGGCTTCGTGCCGCCGGACGACCGGTCACCCTGAAGGCCGGGCTCGGTGTGCGTGACCTCGAGCTCCACGGACGCGGGCAGCTCGATGTACAGCGGCGTTCCCTCGTGGATACCGACCGTCGCCTCCGCCTCGACGAGCAGGTAGTTCTTCGCGTCACCGATCGTCGCGGCCGGAACCGTGATCTGGTCGAAGGTGTCGAGGTCCATGAAGACGAAGTCGTCTCCGTCCGGGTACAGGTACTGCATCGTCCGCTTGTCCACCGTGGCCGTCTCGACCTTGGTGCCGGCGTTGAAGGTCTTGTCGACGACCTTCCCCGACAACACGTTCTTCAGCGTGGTCCGAACGAAGGCTCCACCCTTACCGGGCTTCACGTGCTGAAACTTGACAACGCTCCACAGGACGCCGTCGAGGTTGAGCACCATGCCGTTCTTCAGGTCGTTCGTGCTTGCCATACGTTCGCCAATGTCCTTCGTATATGCGTGAAAAGCCGACAGGCAAGTGTACCGACCAAGCCGCGCGCACCATCACGGTGCCCGACGCCGCACATGAAGCACACCCAGCTCACACGAATATCCACAGGCACTTTCCCCATTTATGGACCCGGCACGCTAGTCTCATCACTCGTGACCCCATCCGAATAGTTCGCCACGAATACCCCAACGTATGAAGGCCCCTCCTCCATGTCTGTTCTGACTGACCAGGTGCTGCGGCTACGTCGATTCACCACCGCCGCCTGGCTCGTCGCCGCTGGTGTACTACTCGCCGCATTCAACCTGCGCACGGCTGTCACGAGCGTCGGCCCACTCCTCGACGAAATCCAAAGTGGATTGAACATGTCGGGGTGGATCGCCGGAATCCTCACGACCCTCCCGGTCATCTGTTTCGCCATACTCGGCGCCGCCATCCCCGCACTCGTGCGGTGGTGTGGCGAATTGCGACTCCTGCTCGCCGCTCTCGTCATCATGACCATCGGCACCGTCGCACGCGCCCTCGTGGACACCGTCCCGTTGTTCCTCGTGTTCAGCGGACTCGCCCTCGCCGGAGGCGCCGTCGGCAACGTCGTGATCCCCGCACTGGTCAAGGCCCACTTCCCACGCCGCATCGGTCAGATGACGACCGCCTACTCGTTCGCCATGTCGGTTGGGACGATGGCGGCGGCGGCTCTCACCATCCCAATGCGCGACGCCTTGGGCGGCAGCTGGGAAATGGCGCTCGGCATCTGGGTGATACCCGCCGTGTTCTCGATCATCCCGTGGTTCATCCTCGAACGTAACCACCACAACGTCAAGCGAAAGGTCGACGCGGTCACCCCGTTGCGGGGCCTCGGCCGCAATCGCTTCAGCTGGGAGATGATGATCTGCTTCGGCACCCAGTCGCTGATCGCCTACGTCATGTTCGGTTGGCTGCCGAAAATGATGGGAGCCAATGGTTACAGCGCCGCCGAAGCGGGCTACATGCTCGCCGTCTTCACCGCGCTCGGCATCCCCATCTCCACCGTCGTGCCGATCATCGCCGCGCGCATGAAGGATCAACGCGCGCTCCTGATGTTCATGATCGCCGGCTACGCCGTCGGGCTTCCGCTGATGTGGCTGTCGACCGTTCCCTACCTGACCTGGACGGGCATCGTCTGCGTCACGATCGGCATGGGCACCTTCCCGCTGCTGCTGACACTGTTCGGGCTGAAGACCAGGACGGCGGCGGGAACCGCCGGACTGTCCGCGTTCACGCAGAGCGGCGGCTACCTGATCGCGGGCACTGGACCGCTGCTCGTCGGCGTCCTCTACGACACGACCGACTCCTGGACGGCGCCCTACCTGCTGCTCTTCGCGGCCGTCGCCGCCCACGGCTACTTCGGTTGGCAGATCACGAAGGACCGCTACCTGGAGGACGAGCTGGGCATCACCAAGAAGGTGGTCGTCCCGAAGCAGCTCGTCGCGGCCAGCTCCGCCCCGACCACGGACTGATCGAAGCGGGTGGGAGGCGTATTTCCCACCCGCTTCGTCCACACACAGCATTCGCACCCCGCTCCGTCCACTCGTCACCCGCCGAGCGGGGGCGCGTCCTGACGGAAGCCGTCGAACAGCGGCCCGCCTGAGGCCGTCAGGACCTCCTCGGCGATCACGCACGCGGAATCCACGTCGTCTCGCGCCGCCAACCACCGGGCGGCCCACCCCGGATCGCAGTCCCTCAGCTCGCGCCACAACCACTTGCCCTCACCTCGCCAGTGACCGCGCACGTCGAGGAACAGCGTCGCGGTCGCGCGCCACAATGTCGATCCGATGACGAGACGCTCGGCCGGGTCGACGGCGCTGCGGGCGTCGTCGAGCAGATCCGTCACGCCGTAGCGCTGGCGATCGAGCTCCTCCGCCGAGAACGGACGTGGGCCCGCCGCGAGGACCTCGGCGCAATCGCGCTGCGTCGCCGCCCCCTCATCGTCGGTGTCGCGCAGAATTCGACCGGTCGCGATCATCCGATGCAGAGATGGTCGCCGCGCGGTGAGGTCTTGGTCGAGGAAGTGTCGCAGGTGGCCCTCGGTCTGCGCGAACAACTCGACGGGCCAACCGCGAAAGCGGAGGGACTCCCGGTGAGCGGTCCCGCCGTCCTGCATCAGCACGATGTCCAGGTCGGACCCGGGCGTCCGCGCGGCGGTGATGACGGATCCGGACAGGATCGCCCATCGGCATCGTGGGAAGCGCTCGCGAACGAACGCCTCCGCCGCGTCGACCGGTTCGGGACGTGCTGGAGTCATCCGACCATGATCGGACGTCGCCGAGACGTCCGCAAACGGTTAACGACGTCTCAGGAGACCCCGAGCGACGCGAGGTGCTCGATCGCGAGGCGGTATCCGTCGACTCCGCATCCCACGATGATTCCGGACGCGTGCGCCGACACGTAGGAGTGATGCCGGAACGGTTCTCGCTTGTGGACGTTCGAGATGTGGACCTCGACCAGCGGCGCCGTCAGCATCGCGCACGCGTCGCCGATGGCGACCGAGGTGTGCGTCCACGCGGCGGCGTTGAGCACAACCGGATCCCCGGCGTCGGCCGCCGCGTGCAGCCAGCCGAGCATCGTCGCCTCGTCATCGGTCTGCGCGACCTCGACGGACCGACCGACGCGCTTTCCCGCCTCGGCACACAGGCGTTCCAGGTCCGGATAGGTCGTTGACCCGTAGATCTGGGGTTCGCGCAGGCCGAGACGGCGCAGGTTGGGACCGTTGAGGACCTGGATCGTCACCGGCTGACCTCCTCGAACGCCGCCTCCAACTGAGCGAAGGTCACGTCGCTGACCAGCGTCGGCTCGCCGATCGCGTCGAGCAGTACGAAACGCATCAGATCCCCCACCGCCTTCTTGTCGAGCCGCATGACCGCGAGAAGCGGCGCGAACGCCTCCCCGTCGTACCGGGTCGGCAGGCCGAGCTTATCCAAAATGGATCGGGTGCGGTCCAGGACGTCGACCCGGCCCGTGAGACGACCGAGCGCCGCGGCGAACACCATGCCGAGCGCGACCGCGTCTCCATGCCGCACCGTGTAGTCGCGAACCCGCTCGACCGCGTGCGCGAAGGTGTGCCCGTAGTTGAGGAAGGCGCGCCGTCCGGATTCCTTGAAGTCCTCCGTGACGACGGCGGCCTTGACCGCCACGGCCCGCCGAATGAGCTCCGCCAACACGGGCGAACCAGGCTCCATGTCGGACTCGCTGGAGGCCTCGACGAGGTCGAGGATACGCGGGTCGGCGATGAAGCCGCACTTGACGATCTCGGCCAGCCCGGCGACACGGTCGCGTACCGGCTGCGATTCCAACACGGACAGATCACACAGGACCGCGCTGGGCGCGTGGAACGCGCCGACGAGGTTCTTTCCGGCGCTCGTGTTGACGCCGGTCTTCCCGCCCACGGCCGCGTCGACCATGCCGAGTAGGGACGTCGGCAGCTGGATGACACGGACCCCGCGCAGCCAGCACGCGGCGACGAACCCCGCGAGGTCGGTGACGGCGCCGCCCCCCACTCCGATCACGACGTCGGTGCGGGTGAAACCGGCCTCCCCGAGACGATCCCAGCAGGTCGCGGCGACCTCGATGGTCTTCCCCGCCTCGGCGTCCGGAATCTCGATGAGAGTGGCCGCCGCCGCGTCGCCAAGGTAGGTGGCGATGCTCGCCGCGTGCGCCGACAACGGTGCGGAGTGGATGATCGCGACACGTTTCGCTTGGGCCAGATAGTCCGTGACGAGCGCGGTCGTGTCGGGGCCGATCACGACGTCGTAGGGCTCGACCGTGCCGACGGGCACGGTCACGGCGGCGCCGAGCCATTCGGCGAGGCGACTGGTGACCTCGTCGACGTCGAGGTCGTCCGTGGCGACGATGGTGTCGGCGACCTCGCCGTACAGCGGTCGCCGCTCGTCGAGGAGGGCCTTCATCGTCGCGCGCGGATTGATCGCGAGCAGCGGGCGGCCCACCCCGAGCCCGACGCGGGACACGGCTGCGGCGAGTTCGACGGAGAGGAAGGCGACCGGCGCGTCGGCGAGGAGGCGCCTGGTCTCCGGAGACAGGACCGCCCCGCCGCCGAGGGCGAGGACGCCGGAGTGCTCGGCCAACGCGGAAGCGACGGCCTCGGCTTCGAGCGCGCGGAAGTGGCTTTCACCGTGGTCGATGAAGATCTCGGGGATCGGTTTGCCCGCCGCCGCCTCGATGTCCTGGTCGGTGTCTCGGAAGGGGACGTCGAGCAGCGCGGCGAGTCGTGCGCCGACCGTCGTCTTCCCGCTGCCGGGTGGGCCGACGAGCACGATCGTGACGGTCACCGAACGACCAGCCCGTCTCGGTAGGTGGCGAGATTGGCGGCGGTCTGAGTGACGGAGTCGCCGCCGAACTTCTCGAGGGCGGCTTCGGCGAGGACGAACGCGGTCATCGCCTCGGCGACGACGGCCGCGGCGGGTACGGCGCAGACGTCGGAGCGCTGGTTGATGGCCTCGGCGGCCTCGCCCGTGGTCACGTCGATCGTGGACAGTGGCCGGGTCAGCGAGGAGATCGGTTTCATGGCGGCGCGCACCCGCAGGGGCTCACCGGAGGTGATGCCGCCTTCGAGGCCGCCCGCTCGACCGGTCACCCGGGAGACTCCGGACGGCGTGGGCACGATC
>NZ_CBCRZX010000048.1:0-19114 GCF_965137155.1 Stackebrandtia soli | reverse complement strand
CGGCGGNNCCCCGCGACCGGGCCTGGGTGAAGGCGTCGCCGATCTCGACCCCCTTGATGGCCTGAATGGACATGAGCGCCATGGCGAGGCGGGCGTCGAGTTTGCGGTCCCACTGCACGTGGGAGCCGAGGCCCGGCGGTACGCCGTAGGCGAGTACCTCGACGATGCCGCCGAGAGTGTCCGCGTCCTTCTTCGCGGCGTCGACGGCCTCGACCATGCGCGCCGAGGCGTCGGGGTCGACGCAGCGGAGCGGGTCGGCGTCGATGGCGACGGTGTCGTCGGGCCCGGGCACGAGGCCGGGTTTGGCGCTGACGTCGCCGATCTCGATGACGTGCGAGACGATGCGGATGCCGAGGGCCTGTTCGCAGAACGCCTTGGCGACGGCGCCGATGGCGACGCGGGCCGCGGTCTCCCTGGCGGAGGCGCGTTCCAGGATCGGGCGGGCGTCGGTGTGGTCGTACTTCTGCATCCCGGCGAGGTCGGCGTGTCCGGGCCGGGGGCGGGTCAGTGGCGCGTTGCGGGCGAGCCCGGCGAGTTCCGCCTCGTCGACGGGGTCGGCCGCCATGACCTTCTCCCATTTGGGCCACTCGGAGTTCGCGACGCGGACGGCGACGGGCGAGCCGAGACTGAGGCCGTGACGGACGCCGCCGACGATCTCCACGACGTCCTGTTCGAACTTCATGCGGGCGCCTCGCCCGTAGCCGAGTCGGCGCCTGGCCAACTCGCGGGTGATGTCCTCACTGGTGACGTGGATGCCGGCGGGAAGGCCGTCCACAATCGCCACCAGCGCCGGACCATGTGATTCTCCAGCGGTCATCCAACGCAACACGAGCGACAGTGTGTCACGGTCGACCACCGGACCGACTGCGAGGTGGCGGGCCGGAGGGTCGCGCCACAGTGCCCACGCACGGCTGGACGCCCAGGTGGGGTCCTTTGGCGAGGGTGAGTGGGTTCGACCGCGCCGGGGAACCATGCGCGCCACTCGGGTTCGATATACGTCGACATCATGGGACTCGGGGCCGGACGTCGCCGCTCAACATCGACCTCTCGACCCGTCCGACGTCGTAGGCTCTGCGTGCGAAACGACATGGGGGTGGCACGCATGGGAATCGAAGAGTACGGCGGCGGAGTCAGCAGCGACATCATCGTCGTCACGAGCAACGACGTTCCGGGGTACCACGTCGACAAGGTGATCGGCGAGGTCTTCGGGTTGACGGTGCGGTCGCGGCACCTCGGCAGCCAGATCGGAGCCGGGCTGAAGTCCATGTTCGGCGGCGAGCTGCGCGGCCTGACGAAGACCCTGGTCGAGAGCCGGAGCCAGGCGATGGAGCGGCTGCTCGAACAGGCGCGCACCAGGGGCGCCAACGGGGTCGTCGCGATGCGGTACGACGTGTCGGAGGCTGGTGACGTCGGAACCGAGGTGTGCGCCTACGGCACGGCCGTCGTCATGTCGCCCGCGAAGGACTGATCGAGCGCCGCCGTCCTCACACGACCAGGACCGCCACGAAGGCGGCGGCCATCAGCGACGGCCCGAAGGCGACCCGCCGACCTCCCCCCGCGAGCGCTCGCATCCCCGCGATGCCACCGAAGGCGGTCGCGGCGAGCAGCGCCACGAATCCGGCGGCCCACCCGTGCCAACCGAGGACGAGACCCAGCAACCCGGCGAGTTTGACATCGCCGAAACCGAGACCACCCATCGCGCAGCACGCCCCGTACCAGGCGAAGGCGGACGCCGACACGAGTGCGGCGCGCAGCAGCGCGTCGGCGTCGGTATCGAACGTGCCCTGCGCGATGAGGGACAACCCCGTCAACGGGTAGGCGGGCAGCACGATCACGTCCGGCAGCCAACGTTGCGCGACGTCGATCGCCCCGACCACCGCGCCGCCGAACGCGAGCGCGACGAGCCGCGCTCGATCCACGACACCGTCGGGACCCGCGAGCACCAGACCGACCAGGACGACGCAGACGACGGTGGCGAGGGCACCCGGTCTCGGGGAGTGCCCGCTCAGGCGGTGTGCCGTCGCCTGTATCGACGGGACGGAGCCGAGACCGACGACCAGGGCGCCCGTGACGGCGGCAGTCGACGACGAATGCTGCCCAAAATGGATGAGTAGTTGGAGTGTCATGATCCCGTTGTACGGGCGGACATCGCCGCCCGCGCGATCTTTTCGCCCGGTCTTCAGGTTCAGGCGCGGGTTCCTGAAGTCACGTCGAGGGAGGCTTCGAGGCCGACGGTTCAGCGGCTCCGCCCTAGATCACGGACAAGAGTGGCCACCCGTGATTCCACGGTGAACAGTCGCCGCGCGTGTTTGAATCGAACACGATCATCATTGGGTGCCGCGTCGGCTCGTGGGCCGATGCGACCGGACCACTGTGGGGGACAGTCGATGACCGATTTCGCCGCCAAAGCGCGCGAGTTGATGCCACAGCTCACCGAGGACCTGATCGAACTGACGAAGATCCCGTCGATCGCGTTCCCGAACCATCCCAAGGAGGAGGTGCGGCGCGCGCACGACCACCTGGTGGAGCTCCTGCGAGGCGCCGGAGTCACCGACATCGACAGCCTCGATCTGCCCGACACCTCGCCCGTCATCATGGGACACATCCCGGCGCCACCGGACGCGCCGACGGTACTCCTCTACGGACACTATGACGTGCAGCCCTCGGGCGACGAGTCCCTGTGGGAATCGCCCCCGTTCGAGCCGACCCGCATCGACGGCGGCGCGATCCGGGGTCGCGGAGTGGCGGACTGCAAGTCGAACCTGATCGCGCACATCGGGGCGTTGCGGGCGTGGGACGGTCGGCCACCGGTCGGCGTCCGGATCGTCTTCGAAGGGCAGGAGGAGTACGGGTCGGCCTTCGACGACTTCCCGCCCCAGAAGCCGGAACTATTCGCCGCCGACGCCATGGTCATCGCCGACATGGGTAACGTCCGGCCCGGCGAGCCGACCCTGACGGTGGCGCTTCGCGGTGCGGCCGACCTCGTCGTCGAGGTCCGCACCCTCAAGAAGGCCATCCACAGTGGTGAATTCGGCGGGGCGGCGCCGGACGCGTTGCTGACGCTCATGCACGCCCTCTCGACGCTGCACGACAGCAACGGCGACGTCGCCGTCAACGGCCTGCGACGCGATCCGTGGAACGGGACCAGTTACAGCGACAAGGAGTTCGCGGAGCTCGCCGGGATGCTGCCGGGCATGCCGCAACTGGGGTCCGGGCCGATCGGTGAGCGCCTCTGGCACGGGCCGTCGATCACCGTCATCGGCCTCGACGCCCCGGCGGTCGACACGGCGGCGTCGGCGGTCGTACCGTACGCGCGAGCCGCGATCAGCCTGCGGGTACACCCGGAGCAGGACGTCAAGGAGGGGCAGCGCGCGCTCGTGACGCACCTGGAGAAGCTGCGTCCGTTCGGGATCGAACTGACCGTGACACCCGGAGACGCGGGAGCGGGTTTCGCCGCGCCGACCGGCGGGCCGGCCTATACGGCGATGCAGAAGTCGATGCGGAAGGCGTGGGGGAACACGCCCGTCGAGATGGCCTCCGGCGGTTCGATCCCGCTGGTCAACGCGCTGTCGAAGGCCGCTCCGAACGCCGAGATCCTGATGCTCGGCGCCGAAGATGGACACTGTGGACTTCACGCGCCGAACGAACGCGTCCTTCTGGACGAGATCGAGAAGGTCGTCATCGCCGAAGCGACGTTCTTCGCCGAGTTCGCCGCGGGTTTCACAGCGTCCTTATTCCTCGACACGATGGGAGTCCCGCCATGTCGGGCGACAACAGACCCAACGGCGACACCGACGCCGCAGAGCAGCCGACCGCCAAGACCATGAAGTTCCCGTCCGCGTACACGGTGCTGGCGATCGTGACGCTCGCGGTGTGGGTACTGACGTTCATCATCCCGCCGGGCCAGTACGACGTCAAGGACGGCAAACCGGTCGAAGGCAGCTACCACCACATCGACAACGATCAGTCCTTCATGGACAGATTGCACGACCTGTTCATCTCACCCGTCAACGGCCTCTATGGCATCCAGTCGACCGACTCGGGCCAGGTCGGCCCCGACGAGGTGGGCGCGCTGTACGGTAGCGCCGCCGTGTTCCTGTTCGTCCTCGCCGTCGGCGCGTTCATCACCGTCACCTTCGCCACCGGAGCGCTCGATCGGGGCATCGGACGGCTCGCGCACCGGCTGCAGAGCCGAGGCATGCTGCTCATCATCGGCATCATGACGATCTTCGCCGTCGCCGGGACGGTCGAGGGCTTCGCCGAGGAGACCCTCGGGTTCTACGGGCTCATCATCCCGTTGACGCTCGCACTCGGATATGACCGCATGGTCGCCGTCGGAACGATCATCCTCGGCGCGGGCATCGGGGTGCTGTGCTCGACGGTCAATCCCTTCGCGACGGGCACCGCGTCCTCGGCCGCGGGCGTCACCATCGGCGACGGAATTCTGTTGCGCCTGGCGATGCTGGTAGTCCTCACGACCGTGACGATCCTCTATGTACTGTGGTACGCCCGCAAGGTCAAGGCCGACCCCACGAAATCGCTGTCGGGCTTCCAACCCGGCGACCACGACCAGGCCGAGGCGGTCGCCAAGGCGATGCCCGAACCGTTGACGGGGCGGCACAAGCTCGTCATCTGGATCGTCGCGTTCACGTTCCTGCTGATGATCTTCTCGATCATTCCGTGGTCGGGCATCATCAACGGGCCCGACGCCGACCCGTTCGCGTGGGAACTCGGCTGGTACTTCCCGGAGTTGACGGCGCTGTTCCTCGTCGCCTCGGTCGTCGTCGGCGTCATCGGCGCGCTCGGCGAGGACGGCCTGACCGGCAAGATCGTGCAGGGCTTCGGCGACTTCGTCGGGGCCGGGCTCGTCATCGTGCTCGCCCGGGGAGTCACGGTCCTCATGAACAACTCGCACGTCACCGACACGGTGTTGCATTCGCTCGAGAGCGTCGTCGCGGGCACGTCCTCGGCGGTCTTCGCGATCGCGATGTTCGTGGTCAACATTCCGTTGGCGTTCCTGATCCCGTCGACGTCGGGACACGCGACCCTGGCGATGCCGATCCTCGCGCCGCTGGCCGACTTCGCGAACGTGCCACGCTCGCTCGTCATCACCGCATGGCAGTCCGCGAGCGGGTGGATGAACCTCATCGCCCCGACGACCGCCGTCGTGATGGGTGGTCTCGCGCTGGCCAAAGTGCGGTACGACAAGTATCTGCGGTTCGTGGGACCGCTGCTGGTCATCCTGTTCGTGCTGATCTGCGTTTTCCTCGCGATCGCCGCGATCACTGGTTGACCCACGGACGACGAACGGCGCCGTCCATGGTGGACGGCGCCGTTCGCGCGTTTCAGGTCGTGGGAAGCAGATCCCGCAGGAACGTCCCGGTGTGGCTGGCGGGAGTCGCCGCCACCTCCTCCGGGGTGCCCGCGACGACGACCGTGCCGCCCTTGTCCCCACCCTCGGGGCCCATGTCGATGAGCCAGTCCGAGCTCTTGATGACGTCGAGATTGTGCTCGATGACGATGACCGTGTTGCCCTTGTCCACCAGGCCTTCCAGC
The DNA here is from genome assembly GCF_965137155.1 of Stackebrandtia soli. Lineage (NCBI taxonomy): Bacteria > Bacillati > Actinomycetota > Actinomycetes > Glycomycetales > Glycomycetaceae > Stackebrandtia > Stackebrandtia soli. The sequence continues at coordinate 13,558 of NZ_CBCRZX010000048.1, read as the reverse complement.
ACGCCCAGAAGCTTGCGGACGTCCTCGAAGTGCAGGCCCGTCGTGGGCTCGTCCAGGACGTACACGGTGCGGCCGGTCGACCGCTTCTGCAACTCGCTGGCGAGCTTCACCCGCTGCGCCTCACCGCCGGACAGGGTCGGCGCGGGCTGACCGAGACGGACGTAACCGAGACCGACGTCGACGAGGGTCTTCAGGTGCCGGTGGATCGAGCTGATCGGCTTGAAGAAATCGGCCGCCTCCTCGATCGGCATGTCGAGCACCTCGGAGATCGTCTTGCCCTTGTAGTGCACCTCGAGCGTCTCCCGGTTGTACCGGGCGCCGTGACAGACCTCGCACGGGACGTAGACGTCCGGGAGGAAGTTCATCTCGATCTTCAGCGTGCCGTCGCCGGAGCACTCCTCGCAGCGCCCGCCCTTGACGTTGAACGAGAACCGGCCCTGCGTGTACCCGCGAACCTTCGCCTCGGCCGTCTCCGAGAACAGCTTGCGAACCTTGTCGAAGACACCGGTGTACGTCGCCGGGTTCGACCGCGGGGTCCGCCCGATCGGAGACTGGTCGACACCGACGACCTTGTCCACCTCGTCGAGCCCCTCGACGCGCCGGTGCCGCCCCGGAACGGCCTTCGCACGGTTGAGCTGACTCGACAGGACCTTGTACAGGATCTCGTTGACGAGCGTCGACTTGCCGGAACCGGACACCCCGGTCACGGAGATGAGGCAGCCCAACGGGAAGGAGGCATCCACATTGTGCAGATTGTTCTCGCGAGCGCCCTTGACCGTGAGGGCCCGACCCGGCTGGGGCAGACGACGTTGCTGTGGCACCGGAATGCCCCGCCGCCCGGACAGGTAGTCACCGGTGATCGAGTCGGTGTTCGCCAGCAGGTCCTCCACCGTTCCGGAGTGGACGATCTGGCCACCGTGCTCCCCCGCTCCCGGACCGATGTCGACCACCCAGTCCGCCATCCGCACGGTGTCCTCGTCATGCTCGACGACGATGAGGGTGTTCCCCAAGTCCCGCAGTCGAACGAGAGTCTCGATCAGACGATGGTTGTCGCGCTGGTGCAGCCCGATCGACGGCTCGTCCAGGACGTACAGCACTCCGACCAACCCGGCGCCGATCTGCGTCGCCAACCTGATCCGCTGCGCCTCGCCACCGGACAGCGTCGCCGCCGCACGGTCGAGCGACAGGTAGTCCAGACCGACGTCGAGCAGGAACCGCAGACGCGCGTTGATCTCCTTGACGACCTGTTCGGCGATCATCGCCTCCGACTCGGACAGCACGAGCCGCCCCATCAGCTCGGCGCACGCGTCGACCGACAGGCCGCACACCTCCGCGATGTTGTGACCCGACACGGTCACCGCGAGTACCTCGGGTTTCAAGCGGGTGCCCCGGCAGCTGTTGCACGGCACCTCCCGCATGAAGCCCTCGTACTTGTCGCGAGTCCACTCCGAATCGGTGTCGGCGTGCCGCCGCTCGACCCACGGAACGGCGCCTTCGAACGTCGTCTGGTACGAACGGTCGCGGCCGTGCCGGTTCCGGTACTTGACCGTCAGTTCGGCGCTGTGGCCGTAGAGGACGGCCTTCTGCGCGCGAGCGGGCAGAGCGTCCCACGCCGCGTCGACGGAGAAGCCGAGGACCTCCCCCAAGGCGACCAACTGGTGGAGGAAGTAGTCACCCATGCCCGCGCTCGACCACGGAGCCAGCGCGCCGTCGCGAATGGACTTCTCACCGTCACGGATGATGAGCTCCGGATCGACCTCCTTGCGCACGCCGAGGCCCGAACATTCGGCGCAGGCGCCGTACGGGGTGTTGAACGAGAACGATCGCGGCTCAAGGTCGTCGAGGGCCAGCGGGTGCTCGTTGGGGCACGCGAGGTGCTCCGAGTATCGGCGTTCCCTGTGCGGGTCGTCCTCGGGAAGGTCGACGAAGTCGAGGAGGACGATGCCACCCGCGAGACCGAGCGCCGACTCGACCGAGTCCGTGAGTCGCTGCTTCGCGGAGGCCTTGACGGCGAGGCGGTCGACGACGACCTCGATCGAGTGCTTCTCCTGCTTCTTCAGCTTCGGGACCTCGGTGAGCGGGTGGACGACGCCGTCGACGCGCGCCCGCGCGTACCCCTTCGTCTGCAGCTCCGCGAACAGCGACTCGTACTCGCCCTTCCGGTCGCGGATGACCGGGGCGAGCACCTGGAAGCGGGTTCCCTCGTCCATCGCCATGACCCGGTCGACGATCTGCTGCGGGGTCTGCTTCGTCACCGGCTCCCCGCAGACAGGGCAGTGCGGACGCCCGATCCGGGCGAACAGGAGCCGCAGATAGTCGTAAATCTCGGTGATCGTGCCGACGGTCGACCGCGGGTTCTTCGAGGTCGACTTCTGGTCGATCGAGACCGCCGGCGACAGACCTTCGATGAAGTCGACGTCCGGCTTGTCCATCTGCCCGAGGAACTGCCGTGCGTAGGCGGACAGCGACTCGACGTAGCGGCGCTGCCCCTCGGCGAAGATCGTGTCGAACGCGAGGCTGGACTTGCCGGAGCCGGACAGGCCGGTGAACGCGATGAGCGCGTCGCGCGGCAGTTCGAGGTCGACGTCGGCCAGGTTGTGCTCCCTGGCCCCTTTGATGCTGATGTGGTTTCCGGGACGGACCCCCGGCTTCTGTGCTGGACGCAGATTGCTCACGCGCGGAACCTAGCCCCCCGGTCTGACATAACGGTGTTCATGCAGGTCACGCATCGACGGTACCCGGCCGAGCGATCGAGCGATCCAAGGCGGTTGTCGTTGACGTCTCGTCCCGGTCGACGCCGCCGGCCGCGACGCGCGGCGCCTGCTTCGTCCCACGTGCTTTCGTTGCGCGGTGGGTGTTCTCGGATCGACGTGCACCTCGACGGCGCCACGGGACGGGAGCGCGGACGCCGTCCGGGCGCCGACACGGGAGGTCGCCGCCATGACCAAGAGCACACGTTCGGTGATCATCACGCGACGGTCGGGTCGCTCGTCCGTGCCGGGACGGGAACGAACGACCCCGAGTCGTCGGCCGCGGCTCAGCGGCGGGTGGCCTTGTCCCGGTCGCGGGACTTGGTGACGCGACGCTGGTTGCGTTGACGGGCCTCGATGCGTCGACGTTCGAAGGATTGTTCGCGTTGAAGCTTGCGCCAGTTCTCGAGACGTCGGGCGGTGATGACGCCGTCCCCGACGGCCGCGAGCACCGCGCAGTCGGGCTCACTCTCATGTCGACAGTCACGGAAGCGGCAGCCGCCCGCGAGTTCGTCCAGGTCCTCGAAGGCCCGGGCGAGGCCGTCGGCGGGGACCGTCGCGTCGCCGGGGCGGCGGTCGAAGAGACCGACGAGCCGCAGCCCCGGCGTGTCGAGGATGGTGCCGCCGGATGGGACGGGAACCAGCGCTCGATGTGACGTGGTGTGCCGTCCCCGCCCGTCGGCTCGCAAAGCACGGGTGACCATGACGGAGGTTCCGGCGAGGGCGTTGACGAGGCTCGACTTTCCGGCGCCGGACGCGCCGATCAGGGCGAGCGTTCGGCCGGGGCCGAGGTAGTCGGCGAGCGCGTCCAAGCCGTCGCCGGTGTGCGCGCTGACCGTGTGCACCTCGACGTCTCCCAGGGCTCCCGCCAGATCGGCGGCGAGGAGTGGTGCGTCGGGCACCGCGTCGGCCTTCGTCAGGATCAGGAGTGGTGTCGCACCGGATTCGTGGGCGAGCGCCATGAGTCGTTCGATACGACCGGGGTCGGGGTCGGGATCGAGCGCTTCGACGACGGCGACACTGTCGGCGTTGGCCGCGATGGCCTGTCCCTCGGCGGCGCGGCCGGAGGACGAGCGGACGATGGCGCTGCGGCGAGGCAGTATCGCCTCGATCGTGGAGCGCTCGTCGGACCACGTCTTTATGACGGCCCAGTCTCCGACGCTCGGCATCGCGAGGGGGTCCTTGGCGATGATGCCGAGCATGCGTCCGGCGAGGCTCGCGCGGGTGACTCCGCGCTCGGTGAGGACGGTGCAGACGCCGCGGTCGACGCGGCTTATGCGTCCTGGTTTATTGCCACGGCGGTTGAAGCGCGCGTAGGCGTCGGAGAAATGAGCGTCCCATCCGAGGGACGCAAGCGACATGGTCACAATGCACCTTTTCTAGGCTCATGTGCCGCGAGCGGTGAAGGTTCGGCTGCGGCGGGTGGAGGGTGAGGAGGATGTCTAGACGGCGAGCGCGCAAATGCGTACGCCGAATAGACATCGACCATTTCGATGGGTCGTGCGCGGCATGCTCGCCACCTCCTCACTGCCGTTCGACCGCGGTTGCGGATCGGGGGTCGGCCCGCCGACGCCTGATCGAGGCGTGGCCGGGTTCGTCCGAACTCCGTCCTGTCTTGTTGCATGCACCGTAAGCCCTTCCGCACGTTCGGGCAAGCCCGTTTCGTCACGGTCGGCGTACGCCTGGCAAGCTCGGGGCATGTCTTACACCGGACGGGTCCGGCCCGGGGGGCCGATAGATGTTCGCGCACTGGCACCGGCGACGATCACCAAGTTCTCCGTCAGTGAGATGGATAACAATGTATATCTGTTGCGCTGCAATGAGACTGGCGAGCAACTGTTGATCGACGCGGCCGCCGAGCCGGACCGCGTCATGGAGGTCGTCGGCGTTGACGGACTGTCGACGGTCGTGACGACGCACCGGCACTGGGATCATGTGCGGGCGACCGAGGAGGTCATCCGACGCACGGGCGCCGTCGGCGTCGCGCACGTCGACGACGCGGAGGAGATTCCGGCCGTCTCGCGGACGGTCGTCGACGGCGACACGATCGCCTTCGGAGCGCAGCGGCTCGACGTCATTCACCTGGTCGGCCACACCCCCGGGGCAATCGCCCTGGCGTGGCGCGAGCCGGGTGGCCGCGCACACCTCTTCACCGGAGACTCGCTGTTCCCGGGCGGCCCCGGCAAGACCCGCACCGCCACGGACTTCACGTCCCTCATGGACGATCTGGAGCGGAAGGTGTTCGGCCCGTTCGACGATGACACGTGGATCTACCCGGGCCACGGCGGCGACACGACCTTGGGCACGGAGCGTCCGAGGTTGGCGGAGTGGCGGGCGCGCGGCTGGTGACGGCCCGACCGACTCGCCGACGCACCTTCGCGCACCGGGACTGATACAACTATGCGCGGTGGCGATTTCACGGTGAGTGACCGTGGGGTGGCGCGGGTGCGCCGGGCTTCGCCGCCATGGTTGGGGGAACCATGCGAAGGCGCTTGTGTGCGCTGTTGACGGCGGTGATGGTCGCGATGAGCGGTTCGGCCGCGTCCGGGGAGTTCATCGTGGGCAGCACTCCGTCGAACGAGGCCGTCGCCCCGCCGAACACGGACTGCGTCGGCCGAACGAACGGTCGGGCCCTCGTGTACTCCATGCACGAGACTCCGTTCGGGCATCGCTTCGATGCGAGTTCCCATAGCGCGGACTGGACGGCTCCCTGCCTCCGCGCACCAGTGGAGCATCGCGACGGCCGATACCGACGCAATGTCGACGACAGTGGACACACGACCTGGATCCGTTGGCCCTGGGGCGATCACCACCGCTTCTACAGCTTCGACGGTTTGTGGCTGCGCAGCCACGACATCACCTGGTGCGGAACGGATCGGCGCCGCTGTCCGTGAGGATCGGGCGAACGGGCGGTCCCGACGCACGGCGAGGAGCGGGCCGTGCGCTGTCGTCCAAGTCCCATCAGGGAACGAAGGACCCCGCGTCGAAGGCGGGTGCCTCCCCCTCGTCGGGCACCTTCGGTCCCTGGGGCACCAGCGGCCCCAGGCGATGCGACGTCAATGCGGCTCGGCCGCCTCGATCGAGGCTTGGCGCAGGTCGATGCGGTTCATCGTCGTCCGCATCGCCGCTTCCTCGATCTCCCCGGCGCGCCACTGCTGGAGGAGTGCCTCGCGCTGGGCGTCCGCGACCTCGTGCCACAGGGCGATGAGTTGTCTCGTGACACGGCGATCGTCGGCGTCGAGCGTGCGGGTGTCGGCCGCGTCGCGATCGAGGTAGGCCTCCACGAGCCGGACGAGCGCCGAATCCCCGTCGCCGGATTCTGCGGCCTGGACGGCCCTTCGAGTCAGCACGGTTCGAGCCGCCTCCTGCGCGACGCCGTCGGCCGCGACGAGCGCCTCGGATTCCCGATGCCGTTCGACGCTGTCGTCGATGTCGAGGGTCCGGATCAGCCACGGTAGGGAGCTCCCCTGGATGAGCAGGGTTCCGATGGCGACGATGAACGCGATGGCCTGGATGACGGGTCGCCCCTCGAACGGCGCGCCGGAGACCGTCGTCAGCGGGATACCGCCGGCGGCGGCGAGGGTGACGATGCCACGCATTCCGGTCCACGAAACGACGATGTTGTCCTTGACCGTCAACGGAACCGGGACACGTCGACGTCCGCGCGGCTTCCGGTTCGACCGGGCCGACACACGGCCGCGAAGCCGCCGGGCGAGGCGGTGTTGTCCGAACAGCATGAAGACGGCGGCGGGCCGGATCGCGATCACGACCGCGAGCAGGACGACGCCGGCGACGAGGACTGCGGTCTCGTCGTATCCGCTGGCACGGACCTCACTCACGACGGCGGAGACCTGCATTCCCATGTAGGCGAACACGAAGGTCTCCAGCAGCGAATCGATGGTGAACCACGTGTGGTCCTCGCGGAGGCGGGTCTCGTAGTCGAGGCGGGTGCTGCCGAGGCTCATGCTGAACCCGGCCGCGACGACGGCCAGTACGCCTGACGCGTGAAGGTGTTCGGCGACGAGGTACGCCGAGAACGGCAGAATCAACCCGATCGCCGTCGCGAGGCTCGCGTCGCCGAGACGGCGGCGGATCGCGTTGGTGACGACGCCGAGCAGAATGCCGATCGCGACGCCGACGGCCGTGTCGTACAGATACAGAAGCACGGGACCGTCGATGAAGGTGTCGGTCGCCGTGACCGTCGCGACGGTCACGGCGAACATCGTCAACGCCGCAGCGTCGTTGACGAGGCACTCCCCCGTCAGAATCGCCACGACCCGCTGAGACATGCCGAGTCGCCGACCGTGCGTCACGATCGTGACGGTGTCCGGCGGCGACACGACGGCTCCCAGCACCATCGCGGCGCTCAACGACAACCCCGGCACGACCCAGGACGCGGCGAAACCGGATACGACGCCCGTGACGACGACCAGGCCGATGCCGAGACCCGCGATGGGCCGCAGGTTCCGGAGGAAGTGAGTGACGGCGAAGCCGCGCGTCGCCGCGAAGAGCAGGGGAGGAAGGACCAGACCGAGGATCGTGTCCGGATCCAGTTCGAACCGGGGGATCCAGGGAACGAACGAGGCCGCGCCCGCAAGCGTGACGATGATCAACGACGGCTGGACGTCACGCCGCCGGGCCAGCGCCGCCAGGCTCAACGCCGCCGTCATGACGATCAGAAACAACACGCCGTCGAGCACGAATCCCCCTTCGTGGCTGCGGCGCGGAATCGCACCGGGGCGTCGCGCCCCTGGCGTCGCCGCTGGTCAGTATCGCCGACGACGCGCCGGACGCCGTCGATTCCGTTCCCGGCCGTGTCGTGCGCCCGGTGCCGACGGCACCACGCGGCCGACGGACGCCGTCGCCCTTCCTGATAGGAATGCCCCTATGCCCCTCATCGACCTCCCCCTCGACGAACTGCGCGTCTTCCGGCCGGACGTCGCCGAACCGGCCGACTTCGACGCGTTCTGGGACACGACGATCAGCGAGACCCGTTCTCAGGACCTCTCACCGGTCTTCACCCCGGCGGAGACGCCAGTGCGCTTCGGCACCGTCCTCGACGTGTCGTTCGGGGGTTGGGCGGGCGATCGCATCGCAGCGTGGCTGATCCTGCCTCCCGGCGACGATCCCGTCGGCTGCGTCGTGCGGTACATCGGCTACGGCGGTGGACGGGGACGTCCGCAGCACCACCTCGCGTTCCCGGCCGCGGGGTGGGCGACGCTGGTCATGGACTCCCGTGGGCAGGGCAGCCAGTCGACAACGATGTCGGGGGTGACGGGCGACCCGCACGGCACCGACAATCCGGCCGTCCCCGGCGTCATGACCCGTGGAATCACCGACCCCGCGACGTACTACTACCGGAGGCTGTTCGCGGACGCCTATCGCGCGGTCGATGTGGCGCTTCGCCACCCGCGCGTGGACAACCAGCGCATCGTCGTCGCGGGCAACAGCCAGGCCGGCGCCCTGGCGCAGGCGATGGGCGCGCTGCACCCGTATGTCGCCGCCGCGCTCATCGACGTGCCGTTCCTGTCGCATATCCGACGGGGCGCCGAGATCGCCCAAGCGGGGCCGTATCTCGAGATCGGTGCCTACCTCGCATCGCATCGACTCGAGGAGGAACGCACCTTCGACACACTGTCCTATTTCGACGGAGTGAACTTCGCTAGGCGCGGTGCCGTTCCGGCGCTGTACTCGGTCGGCCTCATGGACCGGGTCGTGCCGCCGTCCACCGTGTTCGCGGCGTACAACCGATGGGTCGGTGAGAAGCGCATCGAGGTGTGGCCGTGGAACGGGCACGAGGGAGGCGAGACGACGCAATGGGAGACACAGTGCGCGTTCCTGTCCGATCTCCTGGGGCGACCGTGACCGTCGACATCGCGCGCCCCGGCGACCGCGCGGGCTTCCTCGCGCTCGCCGCCGACGTCGAGCATTGGTTCGGGCCGATGGTCGACGTCCCGGCGTTCCACTCGGTGTTGGACCGGACGATCGCCGACGGGCGGGCGTTGTGCGTGCGCGCGGGAACGGGACTCGCGGGCGGGCTGCTCGTCAGCGGCACCGCGACCCGCTTCCACATCGACTGGCTCGTCGTCGACACGACGGCGCGGCGCGGCGGCACGGGTCGAGCGCTGTTGGCGGAGGCGTTCCGCCGCTTCGTGACGCCACCGGCCGTCGTCGACGTCGTGACGTTCGGAGCGGACCATCCCGCCGCGATCGAGGGCGGTGCCCGCACCTTCTATGAACGGCTCGGCTTCGTCCCCGGTGAACGGGCACGGCCGGGGCCCGAGGGCGGCAGCCGCCAGCACTATCGACTCACCATGCCGACGGAGTGACGACAGCGGGCGTCCTCACCCGGCCAAGTATCGATCAGGGCTCGGTGGCGTCGCCCGTCTCCGGATTCCAACAGCGGATCGGGTTGTCGCCCGCCGCCGAGTACAGCCGGTCCTCGCCCCACCACACGGCGGTGACGGGCCGGTTGTGTCCGGTCATCGTGGCGACCTCGGCGCGGTTGACCGCGTCGAGGACCCGTACCCGTCCGTCCATGCCGCCGCTGGCGATGCGGCCGCCGTCGGGAGACCACGCCAAGGTCGTGACCGCGGCGTCGTGAACCTTGTCGACCCTGTCGCTGATGCCGGACGCGACGGTCCACACCCGGAAGCCCCCGGCGGCGTTGCCGCTCACGAGTCGGTCGCCCCCGGGCGACCACGCCAACGCGCGGATCGCGACCGGTTCGGCCATCGTGTTCAGCGACGGCACGTCCGCGTCGGCGGGCCAGATCTTCAGGGTGCCCGCCGCGCCCCCCGCCGCGAGCAGGCGGCCGTTCGGTGACCACGCGAGCGCGCGCAGCGAGTCGAGATCGGCGGTGCCTCCGCTGAATCGCCAGGTCCGCGTGCATTCGGCGGTGAACGGGTTCCAGACGAGCACCTCGCTGTCGTGGCCCACCGCGAGACCCGAAGCGCCCCAGGACATGTACCGGACGTCGCCGGGACAGCCGAGGGTGCGGGCCGGAACGGTCGCCTCGGCGCGGACGGCTCCGGCGTCGAAGGCGCGCCACAGGCGGACGGTCGGACCGTCGGCGACGGCGATGAGGTCGCCCTGCTCGGGTTCCCACGCGACGGCCGACGCCGACGGGACGTCGAACTCGAGCACGCGGCGGGCGTCGTCCTCACGATCGAACACACCGACACCGTCCATGAAGGAGACCGCGACGTAGCGCCGGTCGCGCACCGCCACGGCCGTGACGCCCGTGTGCTCACCGAAGAGTGTGTCCGGAGTGGTCGCGATCGGCTCGACGTCGGTCTCGGGAGTCAGGACGGGAACCGCAACCGAGGCGCGGACGCGAGTCGGCTCGGGCTGTGGCGCGGCGGGTTCGGACTCGACGGCGGGCGGCTGAGTCGAGACGGGTTCGCGCTCGATGGCGGGCTCGACCGGCGGCGCGTCCTCGGGAACCGCCACCGGTTCGGGCGGGCGCACCGGAACCCTGGCGACGCCCCGGAACGGAGCGGGCCGGGGCCGAGGCATCGGCACGATCGGACCGACCATCGTCGCCGACTCGTACGGGCCCGCGGCGGGTGGAGCCGGCTGCGACGGGGCGTCAACGGCGCCGCTGGCGACGACGAGCTCCGGTTGTTCCAAGACCGTCGGCGCGACCCGGGTCTCGCGCAACAACAGCGTCGACGCCAACGGCATCCGGCTCGCGCCGCCGACGAGGAACAGTCCGGCCAGGCTCTGCGGGGTGACGTCGGCCCGGCCGAGCGTGTGCAGGGTCAGTTCGACCGTCTGGTCGAGAAGCGGCCGGGCGAGCGCGTCGAGTTCGTCGCGGGTCAGCAGCGCGTCCTTGTCCACGAGCGGGACGAACAAGGAGGCCGAGCTCTCCCGGGACAGGATCTCCTTGGCGTCGCGAACGTCTCGCCACAGCCCGCGTCGGTGTCGGCGGTCGGTCGGACTGGCGGGTTGTCGCAGGCGCTCCCAGATGTCGTCCTCGGTCGGAAAGGTCTGCTGGAGGTGGTTAATGATCTCGTGGTCGATGTCGACGCCACCGATGTCGGGCAGACCACCCGTGGCCACGACCTGGATCGTGCCCTCGCCGCAGCGGACGACGCTGACGTCGAAGGTGCCGCCGCCGAGGTCGTACACCAGGATGTTGCCGCCCTCGGGAATCCGATGTCCCAAGTGGAGTGAAAAGTGCGTGGCGGCGGCGACGGGTTCGGGCACGAGCCGCAGCGCCGGGAGCCCGGCCTGCCGGGCCGCCGACGCGAGGACGCGCAGCCGTTCGGCCCCCCAGCCCGCGGGGTGGGTCATGATGACGGTCTCGGGCAGGCCGCCGAGCACACGGTGCAGTTCGTCGCGGACGCGTTCCAGGACGGCCGCGATGAGCCGCACCACGGGATACTCGCTGACCCCCAACAGCACGGTGCCGTCAACGATGCAGCGCTTGGGATTCGGCTCGAACCGGGCGGGATCCGACATCGAGGCGCGCTCGGCGTCGCGGCCGACGAGCAGTCTCCCGTCGCCGGCGAACACCGCCGACGGCAATACCGGCGAACCGTCGAACAGCAATGGGACAGCGGGGTGGCCGGGCCGCGCCACCACCGCCACGGTGTTGGAGGTCCCGAAGTCAATCCCCACACGAGTATGGGGCGCCAGCTGCGCCATACTCGAAGAATATGACACGCACGCCCGTGGCGCGCGGTCCCGGCGACGCGGACCGAGCGGCCATAGTGGGGTACCGTGTCGCGACCCGATATCAGCGCCTCGGCAGCGCCGCCGAGGCGGGTCGACCGTCCACATCGCCATCAACCGATGGCGGCGATAGGGGCGCGACCGGGGGAAAGCCAACAGCGAGCCGACACATCGCGTGCGGCGCGTCACACGGGCCGCGCGCGGAACACCGTCGGCCATGACAGACAATGGAACCCATGCCTCAACGCACTGACCTGCGCAATGTCGCGATCATCGCCCACGTCGACCACGGTAAGACCACCCTCGTCGACGCCATGCTCCGCCAAGCGGGCGCATTCCGAGAGGGCGCGGCCGTCGACGACCGGGTCATGGACTCGATGGACCTGGAACGTGAGAAGGGCATCACGATCCTGGCCAAGAACACCGCCGTCCACCACCACACCCCTGACGGCGAGAAACTCGTCATCAACATCATCGACACGCCCGGCCACGCCGACTTCGGTGGCGAGGTCGAACGCGGCCTGACCATGGTCGACGGCGTGATCCTGCTCGTCGACGCGTCCGAGGGCCCGCTGCCGCAGACGCGATTCGTCCTGCGTAAGGCGCTCTCGGCCCGTCTTCCGATCGTCCTCGTGATCAACAAGGTCGACCGTCCCGACGCCCGTATCAAGGAGGTCGTCGACGAGACGTACGAGCTGTTCCTCGACCTCGACGCCGACGAGGACCAGATCGACTTCCCGATCGTGTACGCGTGCGCTCGTGACGGCATCGCGTCGCTCAACGAGCCGGGCGACGGCCAGATCCCGACCGATTCGACGGACCTCGAGCCGCTCATCAAGACGCTCCTGCAGACGATCCCCGCCCCGACCTACACGGAGGGGGCGCCGCTCCAGGCGCACGTGACGAACCTCGACGCCTCGCCGTTCCTCGGACGTCTGGCGCTGTGCCGCGTCCGCGAGGGCGTCATCAAGAAGGGCGAGACGGTCTCTTGGTGCCGCACCGACGGCACGATCCAGCGCGTGCGCATCTCGGAGCTGCTCATGACCGAGGCGCTCGAACGCAAGTCGGCCACGGAGGCCGGCCCGGGCGACATCATCGCCGTCGCGGGCATCCCGGAGATCATGATCGGTGAGACGCTCGCCGACGCGGAGAACCCGGTGCCCCTGCCGTTGATCACCGTCGACGAACCGGCGATCTCGATGACGATCGGCACGAACACCTCCCCCCTGACCGGCCGGGTCAAGGGCGCCAAGGTCACCGCGCGCATGGTGAAGGACCGGCTCGACCGGGAACTCGTCGGCAACGTGTCGCTGCGCGTCCTCGAGACCGACCGCCCCGACGCGTGGGAGGTCCAGGGCCGTGGAGAGCTGGCCCTGGCGATCCTCGTCGAGCAGATGCGCCGCGAGAACTACGAGCTGACGGTCGGCAAGCCGCAGGTCGTCACGCGGGAGATCGACGGCAAGACCTGCGAACCGGTGGAGCGCCTCACGATCGACGCGCCGGACGACTACCTCGGCGCGATCACCCAGCTGCTCGCCACCCGCAAGGGCCGGATGGAGCAGATGGTCAACCACGGCACCGGCTGGGTGCGGATGGAGTGGCTGATCCCGGCACGCGGTCTCATCGGTTTCCGGACGGAGTTCCTGACGGAGACGCGTGGCACCGGCATCGCGCACCACGTCTTCGAGTCGTACGAGCCGTGGTTCGGCGAGCTGCGGACCCGCCCGACGGGCTCGCTCGTCGCCGACCGCGCGGGCGTCGCGTCGAGCTTCGCCATGTTCAACCTCCAGGAGCGCGGGACGCTGTTCGTCGAGCCGACGACCGAGGTGTACGAGGGCATGATCGTCGGCGAGAACTCACGCATGGACGACATGGACGTCAACATCACCAAGGAGAAGAAGCTGACGAACATGCGCTCGTCGACCGGTGACGAGTTGGAGCGCCTGATCCCGCCGCGCAAGCTGTCGCTGGAGCAGGCTCTCGAGTTCTGCCGGGGCGACGAATGTGTGGAGGTCACCCCGACCTCGGTGCGCATCCGCAAGGTCGTGCTGGACGCCAAGCTTCGGGAGCGGTCGCGCCGCACCGGCGCGCGCCAGTAGCAGTAGATCGAAGGTCCGGCCGCGGGAACG
>NZ_CBCRZX010000047.1:24585-35298 GCF_965137155.1 Stackebrandtia soli | reverse complement strand
GCGTCCCATCGAGGCGCGCCGCCCGACNCCCACTCGCTCCACATTCCACCATCCACTCTCGTACTGCGTGCCGGGGCGGCGCGTGCCACGAGAAGCGTTCGAAATGGGGTTCTACATGCCTATCTACGACCCTGCCCACTGCCCGATCCGCGACCACAAGGGACTCAAAGGAGGCGGTGCCGCCGTGCCCACACCACAACCCGACATCCGCACGACCACCGCCGTCACACCCCGCCGCACCGCACTCACGGACGGAGCCGCGACGCGAGGAACCGGAAACACCGACACCACAAGCGAACCGGCCCGACCGCTCGGCGTGTTCACCGTCGACGGCTGCCCCGCCGTCATCACCACCACGGGCCGCGGAGAAGCGCGCGTCGACCTGCTCGGAAGCCGAGGCGTCGTCACCGGCCCGCTCGGCGCCGTCACCGGTCTCGACACCGCCGTACCACTGCTGTTCCTCGACACGCGCGAGCGCGCTTGGGCGTCCGAACCCGCGATCGCCTGGCACATAACGAGGACCGCCGTCGACCGCTACCGATCGACTCCCGTCACCGCCATCGACAATCCGAGCCTCCCCGACGAGACGGCACCGCTCGACGCGGAACCGTCTGGACGAGACCGGCGCCGCGTGCGCGACGAGGCGACGTCCGGGGGCGAGGACGGACGACAAGGAGATCGGCGAGATCGCTTGCGGCGCAACATCGTCAAGCCCAGCGGTGAAAAGACACGGCGGGACGGAAGCTCGGCCGCCTCAATCGCGGTCGGACGCCCATTGGGGACGACCGTCGTCGAAGGCCGCGTCGTCGTCATGACGGTGGAGCGCCCCGGCCGTGCCAGGGTCGACCTGCTCGTCGGCAGCGGCGCCGTCACCGCCCCGCTCGGCGTCGTGACGGCACTCGGGACGGCGATCCCATTGCTGTACCTCGATACCGGCCAGCTCGACTGGGCCGGCGAACCTGCGATCGCCTGGCACATCACGAGGACCGTCATCGACCGCTACCGATCCGACGATCCGGACGACGCCACGACCGACGGCCCCGTACCCGTCCAGCACACGATCGGTACCGAAGCGCCGACGTCCACACCGGAGCCACCGCCGGTCGACCTCGCGGAGGCACTGGCGGACCCGGAATCGATCGAGGCCCGATACCGCGCCTGGTTCGGTGACACCGAGCAGCGCCGATCACGGGCACACAGCGGCATCGTCTACGAGAAGACCACCATGGACGACGAGGGCACTGACGCCGGGCGACAGGCGGTGGCCCGATGACGACGCTGAACTTCCACCTCGACCGGATCGCGCCACCGATCGTCCACCCGCGACTCGGCACGACGTCGCGAATCCCTGCGGCCGACCGATACCAGGAGGACTGGCGGTCCCTCGCCCAGCGAATCCTCGACCAGGCACGCCAACCACGCCCACCGGCGCCGGACACGGCAGGACAACCTTCGACCGCGTCGGACGAGGCCATGCCCCGTCCAATCGCTCCGGTTGCGGGCGCGGCACGTTCGACCCGCGAGGCCATGGCCGGATCGACTACTCCGGCTGTGGAAGCGCTACGCCCGACCACTTCGGCTCCTTCGACCACATCGCGCGTCGCCGTGCCGCGTTCGACTACTTCGGTTGCGGGCGCGGCATCGTCGACCCGCGAGGCCGTGGCCCGATCGACCGCGCCGAGCGAATCCGTCAGCCGTGCTGCCGGGGGAGCCTCGGTGATGGGAGGCGGAACCCGCCGAGCCGACCGAATTCCCTGGCTGCGGCGCCGATCCGATGGTGCTCCGGTGACGATCTTCGTCGACGTCGCACCCGACCGCCGTCCGAGGGCCGATGTCCGAGACCGCTGGATCACCTTCTATGTGGATGGTCGCCGCATTTCCGGCCCGGACGTCGGAACGTCCCGGTATCGCCGCACACCAACGGGTCAGGCCGTCGGACGATGCCCGGTCGCCCCACCCCGCAAGCCCGGCCCGGTCCGGTGGGACCTGACAAGGCCAATCGGGTCGTCCCTGTCCGTTCAGCCGCGAACCGCCAAACTTGGACGCGAGTCACGAGAGCGCCAGTATGCGACGTCCTTGGGCACGGAGCCGGTCCAAGCGGCGGCCACGGGATCACCGCCCGGCCGCACCCTCACAACCCAACGGCCCCAGGCGACGTCGGCGGAGTTCGACCCTCCGGGCATCAATCCGGCACCTGATCCGGCGGCGCCTCCGGATTCGGGGCGCGAACAGGAACCGGAGCCGTCGGGGTCAAGCGGCGTCGAGCGCGATGACGACCTGTGTCTCGCGCACATCCCGCGTCGTTCTCGACTGCGCCGGATTGCGGTGTGGCTGTTTGGGTCTCGGGCCGCCCGCCGGAATCGCAAGCTGACACGGTGCCGCACCTGCCGTGTCGAGTGGCCCTGCCCGCCCCTGGTTGAACAGCTTCGCCACCGATAGAACCTCATCCCCCAAGGGGTTCCGCGCGGAGGTGGACCGCGCGGGCATCGCGGCCCGGCCACCTCGCGTGTCGTCAGGGTTGGTCGGTGGTTGCGTCTCCCGGCTTGGTGGGTCTCTCTTCCTGCCCGTGGTTCGCGTTGCGGCCCCGCCCGTCGCCCCACCAAGCCGAAGGTGGGCGCCGTCGCGCGTGGATGGGTTACCAAGCCGGAAGTGGGTGGCCCCATGCGCTGGAACCACTGCGCGGCATGGTTTCGGACGTCGCAGTAGCAGGCGGTTGCTAGCCTTCGGTTTCCTCGGTGGACACCGACCCTGAGGCGGGAAGGGGAACGGGAAGCATGCCCGACGCGACACAGTACTTCGACGAGGACGGGGCCTGGCTCGGGCAGGATCACCGCCTCGGGAGCACGCCGATCCAGACTGCGAATCAGGCCGTCTTCGCGGACGGAGGCCGTGGCCCGGACTGCGGGACCGGCCCACTGCTGTCCGTTCCCGACTTCTGGGTGGCGAACACGAGCATCTGCGACGACGGCGTGGTCGTCAAAGACCTTCTCGCGCTGGAGTTCCGGCCACCGACAAAGCCCGGCCCAAGACCGAAACCCCCGATCAGTAGGAGCGACTCCTCGGGCACGTACTGGCTGATCGTCGGAGTAGTGGTCGTTCTCGTCCTGCTGCTCTGCATTCTTTTGTGGACTCAAGGCGTGGTCGGCGGCTACACTCCGATCCTCGTACCCTCCGCGATCGCCGGTGGTTCCGTCCTGAAAAGACCATCGAAACTGGTACTCGACACTGATGACGCCGAGTATCAGGATGCGGTCCGCGAACACACCGCCGTCCGTCGCGAGTACGCAAAGGCCCGCCGCCGGTGGGAGAACGCTCGACTGTGCCGGAGTTGCGAAGAGGCCTGGTTCGACCCCACATCACCGAGCTCCAGCAAGGCATAGCAGTACCAGGCACTTCCGTTGCGGCTCGGACGGAACCACCGAATCGCCTTCAACCGGGTGGCCACAGAGCTTCGGCTTGGTGGGTCTTTCTTCCTGTCCGTGGTTTGTCTTCCAGTTCCGTACGTCGCCCCACCAAGCCGAGTTGGGCGCCCTGTGCCGCAACAGTTTCAAGCGCGCTATCGGGTGGGCCTGGTAACGTGCGGTGCCGTTGGGTGGGCGCACAAGCCCTGTGGCGGAAGGAAAACGGAACGATGTCCGACACCGTGGTGTACTACGACGAGGACGGCGACTGGCTTGGAACTGGGACCTCGCTTGGGAACGCGGACATCCAGACCGCCGATTTGACGGTTGGCGCGGATGGTCCCCAGTGTCCCGACTGCGGAGCCGCTCCCATGTCGTCGGTCCCCGATTTCTGGGTCGCGAACACGGATCTCGGAGATGACGGAGTCATCATCAACGATCCACTCGCGCTGGCCGTTCGCCCGCCCGCGAAACCCGGCCCACGGCCGAACCCCCCACTGATAGAGCCGCGCCAGCAGACGAACTGGCTTGCCGTGATCGCCGTCTTCGTCGTCGTCGCGGGTATCGGCGCGCTCATCTGGACGGACGCGGGCCCACAGTACGTCGCCCCCATCATGGGCCCGATCGGGCTGATCGGCGCGTTCGTGGCCAAGACTTTCGAAAGGACCACGAAGGTGGAGGTGGACACAAGCGACCCCGAGTTCCGGAAGGCCGTCCGCGAGCACGCCGCCATCCGCCGCCGTTATGCCAAGGACCGCAACGTGTGGAAGAACGCGTGGCTCTGTACATCCTGTGAAAAGGCCTGGTCGTACCCGAAGCCAATCGCAAGCCCGGACGCCGCATAGGAAAACCGGAGCGTTCGTCTATTGATGCCGGTGCGGGGCTATGGGTTGCGGCTCGAACGCCTTCGCGACCTTGCTGGTCGCTTCCTGATCGGAGCCCGGACGTCAGTCCGTCTCCGGTTCGCGGCGGTCAAAGTTGGGCAGGTAGGTCTCAAGCCAGTCATGGAGGCCATCTCCCCAGTGTTCGACGGCCGTGTCGACGATCTCGTCGGGGTCGCCCGGTTCCAGGCCGAACTCAGTGGCGAGCCACGCGACGTACCGTTCGCTGCCCGGCGTCGGTCGGAGATGGTCATCGTTGTCGTACCAGGCGGAGTCGGGATAGTCATCGCGACCGGGCTCGACGTGTAGGTCGGCATCCGCACCGAGCAACCGCAGAAAGGACACGGTATCCGCGGCGACGAGCCCGAACCCGCCCTCGTCCCCGAACGCGACGACCGGCCACTGTGCTGGGTCGAGGTCGTCATGCCGCCACACGGCCAACAGCGAACCAGACGAGTTACCCGACGCGAAACACGGCAGACGACGCAGGAACTCGTCATCCTCAGACCACGAGGCGATCCCACTGTCCTTACCGAACGGACGCATCTCGAACCGCCCGGCGTAGAACTCCCGCTGCTCCCTATCGAACTCCCACAACCGATTCAACTCACCGACCGGCGAATACTCCTCAACCACAACACCCTCCACACCCGTGACACACATGGGGTCACACCGATCCGGCACCCATTTGTCTACGTCAAGTGAACACTATGGATCAGCAAAGGCGATTCGAGGCTACCGTCTCGAACGCATGAGCTCACCATATTCCGGTTGCGTCCGCATCCATCGAGTGAGCAACCATCGGCGCACCATGAATGTCACGGCCGCCACCAGAACGCCGATTACCATGAAGACGGCAAAGAGCGCTCCTCCGAGACGGACAACGAATCCCAACCAGCCATCGAAGATGCGCACCCCGGGACCCGAGCACTCGACGGTGATCGGCGCTCGACCGAACGGCTCGAGTGTGACGTTCCGATATCGCTGAAAACTGCTGTTGCGTCCCGTCGGTGCCACGATCTCCGAGCTCTCGCCCGCGCTGTCGGTGGTAACACAGACCACGGCACCAGGGCGTCGATATTCAATCGCCGCAGTCATCGACGACTGTCCATCCCAGATGAACGGCTCCGAAGTCGTGGCCAGTGTTCCGCCGAAGGTGCCGATCACGAGGGGCGACGATGCGACCAGAATCGCGACTAGAATCCCCACGACAATCGATATCCGGGCCCACCTGGACGAGTGGATCGCCGCTGTGGATTCGTTCTCCGAATCATTGCGGCTAAGCGAATTCACGTGAACTCACGCATGAACTCGGCACGATCGACGCCGATGGTCGGGCGAGTTTTCCCACGTCCTTGAATCTCCTCAGGAATGCGCTTTGGCTCGATGTGGGTAGGTCCTTGATCTCTCATGGAAGCACGCGGCGGCGCCTTGGATGCCCCGCCCCGGGACGGGAAAGGCTTTAGACACGCGGAGACGTTCACATGGGTCCGCGAATCTACCATCGGTGGTCAAGTGTCCACTTGGATGCGTTTGTGGTGGCGGCGATGTCGGTGGG
Source organism: Stackebrandtia soli (assembly GCF_965137155.1). Taxonomy (NCBI): domain Bacteria; kingdom Bacillati; phylum Actinomycetota; class Actinomycetes; order Glycomycetales; family Glycomycetaceae; genus Stackebrandtia; species Stackebrandtia soli. Next base: position 29,458 of record NZ_CBCRZX010000047.1, on the reverse strand, counting down.
GGTTGTTAGGTTGCGGGGGAATGTGGTGTCTGCCCTGGTGGGTGTTGGAATGGTCGAGGTGGTTTGTCGTGGGTGTTGGGTTCGAGGTCGTGTCGTTCGACGTGGCGTGTGCGCGGGTCGAGGGGTTGGCGGGTGTCTTCGAGGGGCACTATGAGACGGTTCTGCTCGTCGACGGGGATCTGAGCATCGAGGGTGATTTCCTTGAGGGCGTGGCGAAGTACGGAACGGCCGACCTCGTCGTCGTCACCGGTGACCTCGCTGTCTCTGGCCGGATCGCCCTGTACGAGACGATTCCGGGGCTGTACGTCGGCGGCGGAACGACCGCGGAGACGCTGGAGGGCGGCGACTGCGAGATCCACATCGGAGTCGGTGACTTCACGCACCTGGTCTACGGCTACTACAACAGCGGCATCCTGTCCACCGGCCCGGTGATCGTGCCGTGGGTCATCAACTCCGACCACGACCTCCGGGTCAGCGCCGACGGAGCCTCCTATGTTGACAATTACGGCGACGTCATGCTCGACGAGGCGGACTACACGCCCGACACGATCGTGGAGGCGTTCGTGCTGGAGGTCGTCGACGAAGAGGACGAATGCCTGGACGTGACGGCGTTCCTGGAACGCCTGCGTGCGGGACTTCCCGTGCTGAAGTCCTGATAGAACGTTCATAGTAGAGTGTTTCGCGGCTTCGGCGGGCCCACTGGCCGGCTGAGCCTTGCCGCCAGTGTGGAAGACGGATCGTAACGTCGAGACATGTCGAAACCTGTCGAAGTCATACGGTGCCGCGCGGCATTGGCGCGCAACGGGATCGGCGTCTTCCTGCTGGGGTGGATGACGGTCGCCGTGCCGGTGTACGTGTTGACGGAGGGCATCACCGACGGTGTCTTCGCCACGATCGCCGGTTGCTGTCTGTGGTTCGTCATGGCGGGAACGGCGATCGGACTCGCCGTCGGGCTGCGCAAGCGGATCGAGCTGTCGGACGAGGGCGTCAAACTAATCGGTTCCACAGAGGAGACGCTCATCTCGTGGTCGGACATCAACGACATGAAGATCGGCGGTGGTCAACGGGAGTGGGTCGCGACTATTCGCGTCGACGGCAGGGACATCACGGTCTCGGCGCTGACCTGCATGAAATGGGGTTGGCGACCACCTCGATCGATGCGCCGCTGCTTCGACCGGATGTATCGCGAATGGCGGCGACACGTGCGGGCCGGCGGGAGTCCCTGACCGGCCGCGGTTTTGCCCGGTCGGTGCCGAGCCGGTCGGTCGGAACGAGCACCCGCGTCCCGGAATCCGAGCATCGTTGGGGGCGCGGGACGAGGCCCCCAAGCACTACGATGTGTTGCATGTCTACGCATGATGAACCGGGCCGTGAGCTCTCGTTGCGCGCCTCCGACGAGGAGCGCGAGCGGATCGTGTCGCTGTTGAACACGGCCGTCTCGGAGGGACGCCTCACCCTCGCCGAGTTCTCCGAGCGTTCCGGTGCCGTGTACTCCTCTCGTACCCGCGCCGACCTGCAGGAGCTCGTCGAGGACCTGCCCGTGGCGCCGAACGTGACGACGTCAGCGCCCGGCTCGGAATCCGAACGGACCGAACACGTTCCGATCGGCGCGATCAAACGCAGTGGACGCTGGAGGCTGCCCGCCCGTTCGACGCTGGGCGTCTCCATCGGTCCGATCAAATTGGACCTGCGGGATGCGGAACTAGACGCGGCCGACGTCACGATCAACGCGTCCACCGCGATCGGCACGATCAAGGTCGTCGTGCCGGACAACGTGCGGCTCATCGTCGACGGAAACTCGTCGCTCGGCACGCGCACGATCGCGGAGAACCAGCTGCCCGCGCACATTCCGGCGCCGACGATCCGGTTGCGCCTCGACACCAGCATCGGCACCGTCAAGGTCTATGTGGATGACGGCAAGCGGCGTTACTACTTCTGACGTGCCACGGCTCGGCCCCGCCGAGGAATGGACGACGTTCCCAATGGTCGATCGTCGTATGCTCACGTCATGATCAAGCTGAGTGACGTGGTGATCGACTGCAGTGACACGATGGGGATGGCGCGCTTCTACGCGGCCGTCGCCGGGGGAACCGTTCGCGAGGATTCCGACCTGGACTGGGCCAGCGTGGATCTACCCGGATTCGCGTTGGCGTTTCAGCACGTCAACGACTACCGCGCTCCGGAGTGGCCGGGCCAGGAGCGCGGTCAGCAGGTCCACATCGACTTCGAAGTGGATGACCTGGAGGCGGAGGGCGCGCGGATCGTCGAGTTGGGAGCGATGTTCCGTGAGGAGCACATCGGAGACACCGGGTACGGCTTCGTCGTGTATCTGGACCCGGCGGGGCATCCGTTCTGCCTGTGCCGTACGCGTTCCTGAGCCAGTCCATCATAGACGGAGCGACACGCGTCGGCTTCCGCGCATGACACAACACGGCCCCCGGACGAATCCGGGGGCCGCGCTACATGTTGTGAAGAGAACTACTGCTCGGAGCAGCGGTGGCCGTTAGGCCGGTCCGCTTACCAAGGCCACCAGGGCCAGCTCGGCCAACCGGGCTCTTCCGGGTCGGTCGGCTCTTCCGGGTCGGTCGGGTCCTCGCCGCCGCCACCGTTCAGGAAGGCGGTGTTGAGGAGCAGGTTCGGAGTACCGGCCGGGGCACCGGAGATGGCGTCCGTCAGCGCGTTGTCCTTCAGCGCAGCCTCGACGTCAGCGGGGGTGGCGTCGGGGTTCTCACCCAGGTACAGGGCAGCGGCACCCGCGACGTGCGGGGAAGCCATCGAAGTACCGGAGATGGTGTTCTCGCCGCCATCCAGCCAGGTGGAGGTGATGTCCACGCCTGGGGCGTAGATGTCAACGCACTCACCGAAGTTGGAGAAGCTGGCGTGGGCGTCAGCGTCGTCCGAAGCCGCAACCGTGATCGCTTCTGGTGTGGAAGCCGGGGACACACCACAAGCGTCAGAGGATTCGTTGCCGGCCGCGACCGCGAAGGTCACGCCCGACTCGACGGCGGCGGTGACCGCGTCGTTGACAGCCTGGTCCTGCGGGCCACCGAGGCTCATGTTCGCGACGGACGGGCCTTCGTGGTTCTGAGCGACCCAGTCGATACCGGCGATGACACCTTCGTAGGTGCCGGAGCCGTTGTCGTCCAGAACGCGGACGGCGACGAGGGTCGCTTCCTTGGCGATGCCGTAGGAAGCTCCACCGATGGTGCCGGCCACGTGGGTGCCGTGTCCGTTGCCGTCGGTGGCGTCGTCGTCGTTGTCCACGGCGTCAAAGCCGTGAACGGCCCGGCCTTCGAAGTCCGGGTGGTCGACCGCGATGCCGGTGTCGACGATGTACGCCGTCACGCCGGTGCCCGCGGTGTCGGGGTAGGTGTAGGAGTTGTCGCCGGCGGTGGCGTCCTGGTCCAGACGGTCCAGACCCCACGAGGGCGGGTTGTCCTGCGTGCCCATGGTGTGGACGACGCCGTTCTCCTGAACGTAGTCGACCCGCGGGTCCGCAGCGATCTGACGGGCTTCCTGGGCGGTCGCCTCGATCGCAATGCCGTTGACGGCGCGGAAATCAGAGGTGATCTCGACACCGTACTTGTCCGCGATGGTCGGGGCCGACTTCGTCGAAGCGTCGTCCTCGAGCATGACGATGAAGCTGCCGGGGATGGCGTCTTCACCGGCGCTGAGCACGGTTCCTTCGGCGTGTGCCGGGGCGGCCCCAAGCATCGCGGCGGCAGTGGCGACGGTGGCGAAGCCAACGACGCCGAGCGCCGTACGACGCCCTGCCTTCTTGATACTCATACTGTCTTCTCTCTTCGTAGGGGGTGAAGGACCGTTACCGATCCGTTATGGAGTGCGATATCGATCCTTTCGAAAGAAGCGATCTCTCACCACGGGTGGCAAATGATCTGTGGCGAACGATAGTTCGTCCATTCCACGTATGTAAAGAGTGGGGTATTTAATTTTTTCTAATCTACTGAGCGTTACAGCGATGCCGGTAGATATGTGCGGGGACGCTACCGGCGGGTAGGTTGTGACACAAGGCGCATCCCATATAGTGGAATAACACTTCGTAAAGTCCTTGTCTCGCAACGCAACGTGGCGAATTTCGCCCAAAATGGACGCCCGAGGGTCAACTTACGCCGTCGTATAGTCATTTTGGAAACCTGTCGACTACATTCAGCTACGTCGATTTCAGTTAATTGGCGTTCGCTGATTGAGGTCGGATGAGGAAGTTATGAATCAATGAACGTAACTCTCCGTAGTTATAGTTTGGACTATGCGTTGACATTCGTGAGAACTGCATTAATCTACTGTGGATATAGAATTGTCCGCGGTATGGAGTCAGGCTCAGTCGAGGCGTCTTGGCCGCGTGACGCCTGACCAGTCACGGCGATACTCGGGGGCCGCCGCCGACCACGCCGACGGGGCTTGCGGTTTGGGGGTGGTCGTGTTCCGCGGCTTGGTGGGTCTTTCTTCCTGTTGGGTGGTTCGTGTTGCGGTCGCGGGGTGTCCGCTGAGCCTGGGGGGTGACGTTCGCAAGGCCGGGAGTGCTTGTCTTTGGGTGGGTGGCCGCAGACTTTCGACTTGGGGGTGGTCTGGTTTTGCGGCTTGGTGGGTCTTTCTTCCTGTTGGGTGGTTCGTGTTGCGGTCGCGTACGTCGCCCCACCAAGCCGTGGTTCTCGGTCCACCCGATGGAGACGGTTCGTGTTGCGGTCGCGGGCGTTCGCGAGGCCGTGGCTCTCGGGCGTCCGGTGTTCGCGGGGGAATCTGTGATGGTCAACAGAAGGCGTGCTCGGAGGGCACTCGTTGACGTCGAGGTGGTGGTCGCCTTGCCGGGCCATTCTTCGGCTTGGTGGGGCGGGTTGCGTGGCGAAACCGTTNT
>NZ_CBCRZX010000047.1:0-24484 GCF_965137155.1 Stackebrandtia soli | reverse complement strand
TANNNGTCTCGGGTTACCCGACAGACGGCATGTGTTGCGGTCGCGGGGTGTCCGCCAAGCCGTGGCTCTCGGGCGTCCGGTGTTCGCGGGGGAATCGTTGGTGGCCAACAGAAGGCGTGCTCGGAGGGCACTCGTTGACGTCGAGGTGGTGGTCGCCTTGCCGGGCCATTCTTCGGCTTGGTGGGGCGGGTTGCGTGGCGAAACCGTTCTGCGGTGTCGGGGCGGAGACCCACCAAGCCGTGGGACCGGGCCACTGATCGACCGGAGGGTTCGGTCGAGTGTGGGGGCTTGCGGTTTGGCGGGTGGTCGTGTTCTGCGGCTTGGTGGGTCTTTCTTCCTGTTGGGTGGTTCGTGTTGCGGTCGCGTACGTCGCCCCACCAAGCCGTACGTCTCGGGTTACCCGACAGACGGCATGTGTTGCGGTCGCGGGGTGTCCGCCAAGCCGTGGCTCTCGGGCGTCCGGTGTTCGCGGGGGAATCGTTGGTGGTCAACAGAAGGCGGCACTCGTTCTCACAAGGCCGAATGGGGTGGCGCTGGGCGAGGCAGTCCACCGCGTCTTCGTTGTGGGGGCATGAAAAGACCCCGATCGGAGTGAACCGATCGGGGTCGTTCTGAGCGATCAGGTGACCGTCAGGCTGTTAGACAGCGATTTCCCAGCTGTTGAGCGTGCCGGTGTCACCGGAGTACATGTCGGTGACCCGCAGCGTCCAGTTACCCGCGGCGGCGCCGGAGGCGTTCACCGTGTAGGTCGCGTTGACGTTGTCGGCACCGTCACTGATGTTGGCGCTCTTGAGCAGGTAGACCGTGCCGCCCGGGGAGACGAGCTCGATCTTGAGGTCACCACGGTAGGTGTGGGTGATGGCCACCTTCACCGAGACCGTGCTGGCGTTGCCCTCGCAGGCCACGGCCAGCGGGGAGTTGACCGTGGCGCGGTCCGCGATCGCCTGGGAAGAGGTCGAAGCCGCTTCGCAGTCGCCCGGCGGGTCGACGGGGCCGCCGCCATCGTTCAGGTATTCGATGTTCAGCAGCAGGTTCGGGCTGCCCGTTCCCGGGTTGCCGACGACGCCCGAGAGGGCGTTGCCGGTCAGCGCGGTGCCGACCTGAGCCGGGGTGGCCGAGGGGTTCTCACCCAGGTGCAGCGCAGCGGCGCCCGCGACGTGCGGGGTCGCCATCGAGGTACCGGAGATCGTGTTGGTGCCGCCGTTCAGCCACGCCGAGGTGATGGACACGCCCGGAGCGAAGATGTCGACACACGGTCCGATGTTGGAGAAGCTCGCCCGGTTGTCGCTGGAGTCGGTGGCACCGACGGTCAGCGCGGTCGGGGTGGAGCCGGGGGAGCCGTTGCAGGCGTTGGCACCGGAGTCGTTACCGGCGGCCAGCGCGTAGGTGACGCCCGACGCGACCGAAGCCGTGACGGCGTCGTTGACGGACTGGTCGAAGCCGCCGCCGAGGCTCATGTTCGCGACAGCCGGGAGCTGCGCGTTCTGGGTCACCCAGTCGATACCGGCGATGACGCCGGCGTAGGTGCCCGAGCCGGAGCAGTTCAGGACGCGAACGGCGACCATGTCGACGCTCTTCGCGACGCCCCACTCGTCGCCACCGATGGTGCCGGCGACGTGGGTGCCGTGGCCCTGGCAGTCGCTCGCGTCATTGTCGTTGTCGACAGTGTCGCGGCCACTGGTCATGCGACCACCGAAGTCGGGGTGGTCCAGGTCGGCACCGGTGTCGATGATGTAGGCGGTGACGCCGGAACCGGCGGAGTCCGGGTAGGTGTAAGAACCGTCGCCCGCGGTCGGGGTCTGGTCGATACGGTCCAGGCCCCAGGTCGCGCCGGTCTGCGTGCCGGCGATCGTGACCTCGGCGTCCTGCTCGACGTACTCGATGGCCGGGTTGGCCGCGAGCGCCTTGGCGTCGGCGGCGGACATGTCCACCGCGAAGCCGTCGATCGAGCGGAACGTGTCCGTGATGGTCGCGTCGTAGTCGGCGAACAGGTCGGTGGCCGAAGCCGTCGACAGTCCGTCGTTGAGGGCGACGATGTACTTGCCGTCGATGGCGTTGGGGTTCTCAACACCCAAGACAACGCCCTCGGCGTGTGCCGGGGTGCTTCCAAGCGTGGCAGCGGTGAGGGCGGCGGCTGCCGCTACACCGATCGCTGCCGCGATCCTCTTCGTTGACATGTAGTCCTCTCCCTGGTCGGGTGAGGGTGACCGTTCGGGTACGGCTTTTGAGGGCAGTACCGGTCTGGGCCACCGGTTCGCCCCTCCTCGCGGATGGGGCGCGGCTCGCGGGCACGAGCCTGAACGAAGCTTAAGAGGAGTTAGATTGCTTGTAAAGATATGTACATGCCTCACTTTCTTATATGTGTCTAAAGTTCGTTACGTCGAGTTCACTGAACGAAACTATTGGGGCACAGGGGATTTCGGAGTCGTAAATGCCCAAAATGGGCCGTATCGCTCACCGAGAATTCAGCTGATCAGACGAGGTGGATGCACCGTCGCACACCTTGCGATTGCCTACGGGCGTGTCGCCGACCCGCCGGTAACCTCCGCGCCCGTCGTACCTCGGAAATCAACACATCCACGATGGAATCCACAATCGATACGCCACTGTGGTCCAGCGTGGTTCGTCCCCGGGGCGAAAAGAGAGGCGGCCCCGTCATCGCGGGGCCGCCTCGGTCGAACCGTCGTTCTCACGTCAAATGAATCTGCCGGCGCCGTAATACGGGGTCGCCGCCTGATCGAGTGGTTCGACCTTGACGACGTCACCGAAGGTCGGGGCGTGAACGACGTACCCGTCGCCGATGTACATGGCGACGTGTTGCAGGCCGTTGTAGAACACCGCGTCGCCGGGCTGGAGTTGGTCGCGGCTGATGTGCATGCTCATGTTGTACTGCGCCGCAGCGTTGTGCGGCAGGTTGATGCCCAGCTGGCGATACGCGTCGAGGATCAGACCCGAGCAGTCGTATCCGCCCGGCCCGGACGCGGCCCAGACGTACGGCTTGCCGCGCTGCGCCATCGCCTGCGACACGATCTTCCCGCGGTCGCCCGGAATGTAGTCGGGGACGTAACCGGCATCCGGTCCGAAGGCGTCCTTGCGGTCCTTCTGGAGCCCTTCGATGCCTTCGGTGATCGTGTCCTTCTTCTCCTGCAGGAGCTCTTCGCTCTCCGCCAGGTCGACGCGCAGGTCCTCGAGGACCGCCAAGTCCTCGTCGTACTTGGCCTTCTTGTCGACGATCTTGCCGATGATCTCCGCCGTCGACGCGGACACGCCGTCGAGGAGCGTTATGCGGTCGACGAAGCGCTCGGGCGTGCCGGCGTTGAGGAACGCCGACATCTCGCTGAGGCCCTGCTGCTTGTAGGCGGCGGTGGCGAGCCCCTCGGTCGAGTCGTACAGCTCGTCCAGTTCCTCTTCGTACGGCGCGAGCTTCTTTTCCAGCTTCTTGATCTTGGATTTCGTCTTGGCGAGGTCTTCGCTGATCGCGTTGTAGTCCTCGACGATGCCCTCGAGCTCGTCGGCCTCCTTTTCGATCTCTTCTTCGATCTTCCCAATCTCGTCATCCGGGTCAGCCGCCGCCGGCGCGGCTGCCCACGAGAATGCGATGACACCGGTCAACGCCACGATCAACACGCGGCCTAGACCGGATCGACGTACGGTCACGAGCGACGCTCCTTTGTTGTGGCCCAGGGGTCGGGTCCTGCCGTGCCGGAGGCGAACTCTGGGGGAGTGCCTCGATGGGGGCGCACGGGCGACCATCGGCGAGGTTAGCGCATCTCGGCCACCGCAACCAGACCACTGCCCGACGGATCCAGTCTCGTCACCATCCGCCACGACATGACGGACAAACTGTGTGACTCGAGGTCGTTCCGTCGCGTCATTCGGTACGATCGCCTCGTCATGAACGATCGATTCGAAACGCGCCCGCGCTGTCGCTGTTGTTAGTACAGCGACAACTCAAGCCTGCGCGACATCGATCCGTTCGTCCCGTCCTTCGCGACGCGTCGTATTCGCGCCTCCTCTTCTGGTCACGACGTTCTCGCAAAGGTCCTCACCATGAGTCTCACCACCGCAGATTTGTCCACTGTGACGCAGCGAATGGCGTCCGAGCTGCCGTACCCGCCGCGTTTCCGCCGATCGGGTCGGACGGCGCGGCTCCTCGGCACCGTCGACGGCGTCGAGCTGTGGATGCTGTGCTGGCTGCCAGGTCAAGGCACCGGCCTGCACGACCACGGCGGCCGGCGCACGCCCGTTCCCGCCGCCTTCACCGTCGTCTCCGGGGCGTTGACCGAGTTCACGGTCGCCCCGGGGGAGTTCCCGACCCTGGACCGCCGGACCTTCCGTGCCGGGCAGACGACGACCGTCGGGATCCGCGACATCCACGCGGTCATCAACCGGGGCAACGTTCCCGCCGTCAGCGTGCACGCCTACGCGCCACGACTGTCCATGATGCGCAGTTACCTGTTCGACGAGACGGGGCTGTGGCTGGCCTCGATCACCCGCGCCGGAGACGATTGGTGAGGTCGTCCGAACGGCTCTGAAACCCGTTCGTTCGTTGGTGCCGGTGACGCGAATATGCTGTCCGCCAACGATTCCGTATGGGCGAGGCGCACGAGGGACTCTGACCGCCTCCATGGGCGGCAATCCATCTCGTCTACCTGCATCGTCGCGCCGGAGGAATGATCGGCAGCCTGTCCCATCTCATCCGGGGCGCAGCGATCATGGCCCTGCCTGCCTCCACTTGATGATCGCCGGCACAGCGGTGATCGCGGCCAACACGAACGACCCGATGCCCGACAGCTCATTGGCCTTGTTCGTGCCCACCCCGCCACACAGAACACGCTGATTCCCGCCGCCAGCAAGAACATCGAACCGTACAAACCGCGTTGACTCACCCCACCATCGTCCACACCCCACCGAATCCTGAACATCCCCAGCAAGCCCCAATCGGTGCCACCGTCGGATCAACTGGCCTATGCCGACGCCCTACTCCGTGTCTCATCGACTGGTCGCACCACAGGTCACGACACCCCACCCGCGTCGACAAACGAGGCAGGACGTCCACCGCTGCGTTTGGCACTATCGCCGGTCCATGCGAGGCCGCGAGGAACTCGAATACGTCGGGCCAGATACGCCGAACGGTAACGAACCGTTGTTGCCGCGATCCCGCAACAAACGTCCCAGGCTTTGCATCGCACCGGTGTTACCGGCGTCCGAGGCCCTACGCAGCCACTCTTCCGCGTCGTCGAGGTCGCCGCGATCCCGCAACAGGAGTCCCAGATTGTGCATCGCGCCGGTGTGCCCGGCGTCGGCGGCCTTGCGGTACCACTCCTCCGCGTCGTCGAGGTCGCCGCGATCCCGCAACAGGATCCCCAGGTTGAACATCGCCCATTTCTCGCCGGCGTCGGCGGCCTTGCGAAACCACCCTTCCGCGCTATCGATATCCCGCTCCCACACCAAGAGCCCGAGATCAACCATCGCGCCGGTGTGCCCGGCTTCCGCGGCCTTGCGGAACCACTTTTCCGCTTCGTCGAGGTCGCCTTGTTTTTGAGCCATGGACCCGAGGTTAACCATTGTGTCAATGTCAATGGCCTCTGCTTTGTCTGACTGCTGCTGGGATTTGTCGCCGCGCCAGCGCTCCAGATCTTGACGGGTGGCCAGGGTGTCGGAGTGATCGGGGCCCAATACGCGCTCCAGGTCCGGCAGCAGCGCTTCGAGGTCGGCGATCGCGGCCTGTGGTCCGGATTCCGCACCGCGCCATTGCGCCAGATCCCGACGAGTGGCGAGGGTGTCGGGGTGATCGGTGCCCAGGACGTACTCCTGGTCGTCTCGCAGGCGCGCCAGTTCTGCGACCGCTGTGGCCGGGTCGCCCAAATTCCCGTGCCGCCACGCGAGCGTGCGTCGGGCGGTGAGCGTGAGGGCGTTGGTGGCACCGAGCACCCGTATCTGATCGGGCAGCAGTGGTTCGAGTCTGGCGGATTCCGCGATCGGATCGTCGGCCTTCATGACCGAGTTGATCGCCCATGTACCTCTACATAGGATGGCCATGAAGTGATCGCGGCCGAGCGCGTCTTCCAGGTCCGACAGGGACCGTTCGAACTCGTCGGCGTCGCTGATCGTGTCCAGGGTGATGCGAGAGAACAACAGCATGCCGCGGGCGATGAGCGTGGAGGTGTGATCCGGCCCCAGGGCCGCTTCGGTGGCGCGCCATGTCTGTTCGTACGTGGCGAGTTCGGCTGTCGGCCCCTCGGCCTTGCCGCGCCACGTCGCCAGCTCCATCCGGATGCCGAAGACACTCGGATGGCCGGACCCGAGCGCGCTCACAGTCTCTGCGATCAGGGGTTCGAGCTCGCTGACGGCCGTTTCCGGTCCGTCGGCCTCCCCGCGCCACGCCGCCAGGCGCGTGCGGGTCTCGAAGACCTCGGGATGTTCGGCGCCCAGCAATCGTTCCTGCGAGTGCCGGATTCGTTCGAGCTCCTCGCGTGCCGCGCCGATATCGCCGGACTTGCCACGCCGATCAGCCAACGCTCTTCGAGTCCGGAGTGTTTTCGGATGTTCGGCGCCCAGCACGCACTCGCTGTCCCTGAGCACTTGGGAGAGTTCGTCGATCGCGGTTTCGTCCTCGCGGCGCAGTCGCGCCAGATCGTGCCGGACGTCGAGGGTCGCGGGGTGGACGAAACCGAAGACCCGCGCGAAGTCCTCCCTCAGTCGTTCCAGCTCGGGAATCACGATGGCGGCTTCGTTGAATTCGCCGCTCGCCTGTGCCTGTTTATGCCGCACGTCGAGTGTGAGCCGGTGCTCGGGGCCGCTCAACTTCGTGAACTGGACCGCCAGATTCCTCAGCTCCTCGGCCGCCGCGAACGGGTCAAGAGTTTGGGCGCCCAGATGAGCCAAGGTGACGCCGACGCAGAGAATTCTGAGATCTTCGGCCTGCTCCAGGTCCTGCCGCAGTTCCAGCAGTTCGCTCGTCGCGGTGAACGTGTCCCCGTCTTCGGCGCGCCATTTCGCCAGTTCGTGCCGGGCATCGAAGGTGAGGTCGTCATCGTGACCCCAGACGCGCGTCGCGGCGGCGATCAGGTCCTCCAGTTCGCCGATGGCGGTGGAGTAGTGGCCGGCCTCGCCGCGGAACCGCGCGAGTTCGTATCGGGCGGTGAGCGTGGCGCGGTCATCCGGACCGAACTGTCGTTCGAGGTCGTTCCACAGGTCCGCGAACTCCTCGATCGCCCCGGCGTAGTCACCGGCTTCACCGCGCCCTTTGGCTCGCAGGTGACGTTCCTCCGCGCCTTCGTCGGGTTGCTGCCGGCGCGTCGGTCCGGTGGGCCATTTCGTGGTGCCGCCCTTGGCATCCGCGGCGTCGCCGGGTCGCGGTGGCATACCGGCCGCGAGCAACTCACCGATTCCGGCGCCGGTGACACGCTCGCGCGGGTCGCGGGTGAGGAGCCCGTCGATGATCGTGGACAGTGGAGGCGGGCAATCGACGGTCGGGATCGGATCGACCACGATCGCGCGCATCGTGGACGCGGGTGAGTGTCGCGCGAACATGTTGTTCCCGGTGACGAGATGGCGCAGCGTGACGCCCAGCGACCACCAGTCGCTGCCCGCGTGGGGCGCCTCGCCGTCGAAGAGTTCCGGGGCCATGTAGGGGCCGGTGCCCATGGTGCCGGTGCGCGTCAACCGTGGATCGTCCAGTGTGTGGGCGATACCGAAATCGACCAACTTGATCATGTCGCGGGGCAACAGGTGGATGTTCGCGGGCTTGACGTCGCGATGCACGATTCCCATGGCGTGCGCGGTCTCCAAAGCCTCCCACAGACCGCGCGCGATCGTCAGGACCCGCTCCGGGGACAGTGGACCATTCGCGGCGAGCGCGTCCTCCAGAGTGGGCGCCGCGATCAACTCCATCACGAGGGACACGGCGTCTCCATCGCGTTGCGCCGGAACGATGTCATGGATCGCCACGACACCGGCATGGTTGATGCGTCCGGCGTTGCGGGCCTCCGCCAGCGCCCGTTGCCGGTACACGAGCCGTTCCTGCTCACCGAGTCCAAAAGGGGCGTATATCTGCTTCACCGCGATGTCACGATCGATCAACTCATCGCGCGCGTGCCACACCACGCCCATGCCACCTCGGCCGATCACCTCGATCAATCGGTATCGACCCGCCACCAACGCTTGCTCACCGGATGTTTCCTCCATCCGCCCTCCCAACCCTGTGGACACCCATTATTCGTCAACGTCGATTACAGCGCCAGACGGAGCCGATCGCGATCCGAGCCGGGACGAGGTCGTTGTGACCGTCGCTAGGGGACGATCGAATCCGTGACGGCGGGAGGAACGCCATCCCAGTCGCCGACTCCGGTTGGACCGTCGGTCGGAAGACGTCCCTGAGACCGTCTACCTTGGAGCGACAGACGACCACGCCACCGTCAACGTCCCGTCTCTCCGCCGGGCGGGCGGTTCCGCGACGGGCCAACCGGCCGCCGCCACCGTGTCCACGCTGCGCCGCCAGCGATCCCGCGCGCCGTAGACGCCGCTCGTCGCGAACCGACGCCACGCCCCGGACAGTTCCGCGATGAGCGCGTGGACGGGTTCTCCCGGAACATTTCGATGGATGAGGGCCTTCGGAAGGCGCTCCGCGAGGGTGTCCGGCGTATCGAGGTGATCGAGGTCGGCGGCGAGGGTCAGGCTCACCGGGCCGACGCGATCGAGCAGGACCCACGACGCGTGACGTCCCAGCTCGTCGCAGGTTCCCTCGGCGACGCTGCCGCCCGGGGCGAGCGTGTCGCGCATCAGCCGCCACGCGTCCGGGACGGCGGCCTCGTCGTATTGCCGCAGCACGTTCATGACGCGGACCAGGTGCGGGTGGAACCCCGCCAGCTCGAACCCTCCGATATGGAACTCGAGGCCGGGTGCGGCGCTCGCGCGCGCCAGCGCGACGCGCGCGGGGTCGATCTCCAGACCGACGACGGTCACGTCGTCACGAATGAGGGCGAGCCGCCGTCGCCATTCGATCGTCGTCACCGGAGTCGCGCCGTAACCGAGGTCGACGGCGAGCGGGTTCCGGACGTGGCGGAGCACGGCGGCCGCGCGCGGCGTCCACCAGCGATCGAGAAGCCGCAGCCGATTCGGATTGGTCGTGCCACGGGTGATCGTGCCGTGGGGCCGCCGTGGGTTCACGGCACGAGATTAGCCAGGTGTGGACGGCGGTGCGATCGCCGCCCACACCGGTACGTCCTCACAGGTACTGGCCGGGACCGTGCTCGTCGTCGTCCCCGCTGGCCGCGAGCAGTTGAGCCACACCGGGCGGGACCTGCCCACCCGACGGCAGCGCGGGCACGCCGCCTCGACGCATCTGCTCCAGCTGCATGCGGGCCGCCATCTGCTGCGCCATGAGCGCGGCCTGGATCCCGTGGAAGAGACCCTCCAACCAGCCGACGAGCTGGGCCTGCGCGATGCGCAACTCCGACTCCGACGGCGGGTCCTCACCGTTGAACGGCAGCGACAGCCGTTCCAGTTCGTCGCGCAGTTCCGGCGCCAGGCCGTCCTCCAGCTCCGCGATCGACCGCGCGTGGATCTCCTTCAGGCGGCTGCGCCCCGCCTTGTCGAGCGGCGCGGCGCGCACCTCCTCCAGCAACTGCTTGATCATGCTTCCGACGCGCATCACCTTCGCCGGCTGTTCCACCAGCTTCGCCGGGTCTCCCGACTCGCCGGTCTCGGGGTCGACCTCCATCGTGCCGACGGGCTTGCCGTCGGGCCCCATCACGAGGACCGTCGCCTGGGTTTCGCCTTCACGTTCGGTCTCGTCGTCGACCGGTTGGGCGTCGTCGGCGTCGTCATCGCGGTCGGGTTTGGTCTGGTCGTCAGTCATGAGTCGTCGTCCCCAAAAGTCGTTTACCTGAGGTTGTCCCGTTCACGGGCCGACCTCTTGCCTCTTCCGAGCTTAGAGGCTGTCCGGTTACTCAGCGGCGCGGCTGGGGCGGACCGTGGACGCGAACTGTCCGCCTCGGCGGGTCGGCTCGCGCGCCGAGGCGGTTCGTCCAGGGGTTCCTCAGCCTTGGTCGGGCTTCGGCGCCGCCCGAAAACGGCCGTAGTCCGGGCTGCGCTTCTCGGCGAACGCCGTCGCGCCCTCGGCGGCCTCCTCACTGTGGCTGAAGACCTCCAGCCCGTCGAACGCCAGGTGCGACAGCCCCGACAGATGATCGGTGTCGGCGTTGAACGAGTGCTTCAGGAACCGCAGCGCGGTCGGTGACAGGGCGTTGATCCGCCCGGCGCGTTCCCTGGCGGTCGCCATCAGTTCGCCCGGTTCCGTCACCTCGTTGACGAGGCCCCAGCCGAGCGCGGTCGCGGCGTCGATCTGTTCGCACAGGAACCACATCCACCTCGCGCGTTTCTCGCCGATGACCCGCGCCAGGTACGCCGAGCCGAAGCCCGCGTCGAAACTGCCCACGCGAGGGCCCGCCTGCCCGAAGCGCGCCGTCGACGACGCGATCGACAGGTCCGCGAGGACGTGCAGGACGTGCCCGCCGCCGATCGCGGCGCCGTTGACCGCCGCGATGACGGGTTTCGGGATGTCGCGGATGATGCGGTGCAGGCGTTCGATCTCGAACGTCCCCCACTCGGTCTCGCCGTAACCGCCGGTGCGGGCGCGCTCCTTGACGTCACCGCCCGCGCAGAACGCACGGTCGCCCGCCCCGGTGAGGATGACGGCGCCGACGCTCGGGTCGGCCCACGCGGACTTGAAGGCCCAGATGAGCTCGTCCACGGTGTTCCCCGTGAACGAGTTCATCGCATGTGGACGGTCAATGGTGATGGTCGCGGTATGGTCGGCGACCTCGTAACGCACATCGGTCAACTCACGCATCACACCACGGTAGGCGACGCGTGACCCCGGCGCTCGCCCCAGGACTATGCGGAGCGTGGAATGCGGGTCGCCATAATAGAACTACGAAGCTGAGCCAGTGCCGTCACCGTGTCGGTGCGCTTGGCCTGAAACATGTGCCGGTAGTTTGTGCGCAGGCTCTCTTCGGAGTCAGTCGCAACGAGAAGCACCTCGATATCGGTGTCTTTCCGATGCCGTTCCTCTGCCTTGGCGTACGCAACTGCCGCGATGTCGCCGTTGCTGAAACGGTTGACGGAGGTGTTGCCATTTCGCGTGTAGTCAGCGATAACGAGGAACCAGGTTTCAGCTCCCATGACACCTCCTCAAACAGCCGTGGATCTCGTTGATCGAGGTCAAGCCTAGCCAAGTTCGGCAGCGAGTTCGCTGAGGCTGCGGAGTGCAGCCTCATCCGCGTTGCCGTGCTTGGCGTCCTGGCCGGTGTCTCGATCCCAGCGTTCGACAAGTTCTGCCCAGGAGTGTTGTCCCCGTGTTCGCAACTGGATTTCGACTCGGTGCTGATCACGTGTCGCATGAATATGCAATGCCCGATAGCCGGTTGGTTGGGGATGAGTGTTGTAGTCGTATACGTCGCTCGCGTTGAACATGAGGGATCGATGATGGGTTGCCAATCTCTCTTTCAGTCGGTAGACGTCGTCGAGTCCCCCGTCGAGCACGACCCGACACCCAGCGATGTCAGCCATTATGGAGAGTCGCGTCTGGGAGTCCACGAGCTTCTTGATGATCGACGGCAGCCGTTTGGCTCGTGCCATGACCCGTCCATTTGGATCAGACCTGAGCTGAGACTGCACCGTAGAGCGCAACCCCATGCGAGTTGCCTCCATGGGTGTGATGTGTTGACTTCTCCAAGAGTGCAGGATTTGGTATGCCTCGGCGACCTTGGATGGGGACGGTGCAGCCGACTCGATGAGATGATCACGGGATTCCTGTTTGTGAACGAGACAGTCTCTAAGTGACCTATTGGTCGCTTTATGAATCTTATGTACGCCGATCGTCGAAGCCGGATCGGGTTTGAGCGCCCCGAACCGCGTCCCGTCGGCCACCTCGGGGACCCTCGAATGCCGGTAGGGTCTGCCGTATGAGTGAGGATGTGCTGGAGCGGGTCGCGCCCGCGGGCCGAGCGCTGGCGTACGGCGGGGACCCGAACCAGCTCATCGAACTGTACACAACGGAGGGTCGACCCGGCGCCGTCGTCGTCTTCCTGCACGGCGGGTTCTGGCGCGACGCCTACGATCGCGTCCACGCCCGCCCCCTCGCGAACGCCCTCGTCGAGCACGGTTACGCCGTCGCCCTCGTCGAATACCGCCGCACCGGCGGAGGCGGCGGCTGGCCGTCCACCTTCGACGACGTTCGCCGCGCCGTCACCGTGCTCCGCCACGACACCGACCCGCGCGTCCCACTGATCCTCGCGGGGCACTCCGCGGGCGGGCACCTCGCGCTGTGGGCGGCGTCAACATCCACCCGCTTCGCCGGCGTGGTCGCGCTCGCCCCCGTCACCGACCTCGTCGCCTGCGAGACCGACGGCGTGGGCGGCGACGCCGTGACGCTCCTGCTCGGCGGGACGCCGACCGAACAGTCGACGCGGTACGCCTCCGTCGACCCGATGGCTCTCGACGCGCTCCCCAACGTGTCCATCGTGCACGGCGTCGACGACTCCGAGGTCCCCGTCGACATGTCGCGCCGCTACGCCAAGGAAAAGGGCGCCGACCTCGTGGAAATGTCCGACACGGGCCACTACGAACTCATCGATCCGTTGAGCCGACAATGGACGACCGTTCTCGACGCCATCGCCCGAACGGTGACGAAACACCGGGCCGCCATCGGCGAAGGTGTATGATTCGTCCGTTCATTCGGGCGCTCTAGTACGGGAGGTGATCGCTACCGTGACCTACACGAGCGAACCTCCGAGTCCGTGGCCGCTGGGCATCTAGCCGCCGCCGAACTCATCGTTTCCCGGCCGACGTCGACCCCAGCGGTTTCTCGTTGTCGACTTCCCGTATCGCCGAAGGAAACCCGTCATGTCCGACTTCCGCGCGCTCGCACGCCGCGCCTTCCGCAAGCCCGTCGTCCGTAATGTTCCGACGGCACGCCCACAACCGCTGCCCGAGTCGTCGCCCGTCGGCGCCACCCCGAGCCTGATCGACTCGGCGCTGTATCGCGACGGCCATCGTGTGTCCACACCGGACTCTCTCGCCGAGACGTACCGCCTGGCCCGCGCCGACCCGTCGACGATGGCGTGGATCGGCCTGCGCAAACCATCCGCCGCCGAACTGACGTCGCTGGCGGGCGAGTTCGACCTTCACGAACTCGCCCTCGAGGACGCCCTGGAAGCACACCAGCGCGCGAAGCTCGAACGCTACGGCGACACCCTGTTCGTCGTGCTGCGCGCCGCCAACTACCGCGACGCCACGGAGACCGTCGAGTTCAGCGAGCTGCACATCTTCGTCGGCCCCGGCTTCGTCCTCACCGTCCGACACGGCGACGCCCCCGACCTGTCCGCCGTCCGCCGCCGCATGGAGGCCGAACCGACCCTGCTCGCGCTCGGGCACGAGGCCGTCCTGTACGGCATCTTCGACGCCATCGTCGACGGCTACGCCCCCGTCGTCGCGGGCCTACGCAACGACATCGACGAGATCGAGACCGAGGTCTTCGGCGGCGACCCGGCCGTGTCCCGACGCATCTACGAACTGTCGCGTGAGGTCGTGCAGTTCCAGAGAGCCGTTCGGCCGCTCGCACCAATGCTGCGCGCCCTGATGGCGGGCTTCGACAAGTACGACATCGACCCGGAACTGCGCCGATACCTTCGTGACGTCGCCGACCACGCCGCGACCGTCATGGAACACGTCGACGGTTTCAAACAGGCGCTCGCCGACATGCTCACCGTCAACGCGACACTGGTCGCACAGCAGCAGAACGCCGACATGAAGGTGCTCACCGAGGCCAGCTACCAGCAGAACGAGGAACTGAAGAAGATCTCCTCCTGGGCGGCGATCCTGTTCGCGCCCACCCTGATCGGCACCGTCTACGGGATGAACTTCGACATCATGCCCGAACAGCATTGGCGGTTCGGCTACCCGATGGCGCTCGGCATGATGGCCGTGACCTGCGTGGCGCTCTACTGTGTCTTCAAACGCAAGGGCTGGTTGTTACCGTCCGTCCCTCGCGGGTGGGATCGTTCGGAACGTCAACGACACCCGTCGCGAGCGCGGAACACGCCCGGCCGGACCCGGGTCGCTGCGTCGAGGCGCGATGCCGTGCTCCCACAGGTGCCGAGCGTCCCCGGCCAGTAGGCAGAGGCTGCCGACGGCGAGCGGGACGGCCGCCCGACGTCCATCCTCGGCGTGGGTGAAGTCCATTTCGCAGGCGGACCCGAGACTGACCGTCGCGACCACCGGGCCGAAACACGGTACACAATCGACATGCGCGCTGATGCCCTGGCCGGGTTGGTACTCGTTGACGATCACCTGATTCGGCTCGGCCATGCGGCTCTCGTCCGCGAGGCGGCGCACGAGTGGGGCGATCCAGTCCGGGATCGGCGGCGCCGGAACGGGACTGACCGTGCGGCGGACGTAGTCGTATCGATGTCCATAGTGCTGCACTCGCCGTCGCAGGGTGCGCTCCCACTCGGCCGCGTCGGCGTGGGCGACGAGCGCGTCGCACTCCTCGGCCGTCAACCATTCAGATACATAGGACAGACCCGGAACCTTCATGGCATCACCGTATGCGGTGCCTATGACGTCGATGGCTTTCCCGGCTTGGTGCGTCTCTCCTCCTGTTGGTGGTTCGTCTTGCGGTCGCGTACGCCGCCCCACCAAGCCGAAGGAGGGTCGCGTCTCGGTTGAAGGGCCATTGGGTGCCGTCTTTCCTGTCGTACCTGGAGGAACGTCGAGCCGGTAGGACGACGGCGTCCTCCCGAAGGAGGAGTCGGGTTCCGAAACGAGGAGGAGGTGGCGGGCCGAACCCGCTCATACCGTTGCGGCATGCGAAAAGGACTGTTGCTCTCGACCGCACTCTTGGTGGGCGCGTTCGGCCTTCCATCGGCCGCCGCGGCCGACACCGACGGCCCCGACATCGACCCCGCCCTCATGGAATCCACTCTGGATGAACTGTACGACGCCGTCGACGCGTCCGTCCTCATCGAGGTCCGCGACGGCGACGAGGTGTGGACCGACGCCCGTGGCGACCGCGACCCCTGGACCGGCACCGACACGCGGCCAACGGATCGCGTTCGCCTCGCGTCCCTCACGAAGAGCATGGTGACGACCGTCGTCCTGCAGCTCGTCGACGAGGGGACCTTGTCCCTCGACGACACCGTCGAGGAACACCTGCCCGGACTGCTGCCGTACGAGCAGGACTTCACTGTGGACCAGTTGCTCGGTCACACCTCCGGAATCCCGGACTACTTCGGCGCGATCTATCCGTCGCTGTACGAGCTGTCCGCCGACGACGTCCGCACCAACCGGTACGACCATTACGCGCCAGAGGAACTCATCGAGGCCGCCACCGCGAATCCATTGTGGTTTGCGCCGGGCAGCTCGTGGGGCTACTCCAACACGAACTACTACATCGTCGGCCTGATCCTGGAGAAGGCCACCGGTTCCAGCCTCGAATCACTCGTCACGAAGCGGGTCGTCAAGCCCGCCGACATGGACTCGTCCTACTTCACGAAGTGGTTGCCGTTCCTGGTGTGGCCCGCTCCCAGCGGCTACTTCGCCACGGGTGAGCCCGACGACCCGCGCATCGACACCTCCGGTCTGTCTCCGAGCCAGATGTGGGCGGCCGGTGGGATGGCGGGCAACCCACGCGACGTCAACCGCTTCTTCCGCGCCATGTACGACGGCACCCTGCTGCCGCCCGAGCTCGCCGAACAGGCGATGACGCCGAGCGCGCAGTCCGGCGGCTACTACGGTCTCGGCACCGAGAGCCTGGACCTCGTCTGCCCCGGAATGCCCGACGGGCGGGCATATGGCCACACCGGGGGCGGCCTCGGCTACAGCACGCTCTCCTTCCACTCGGTGGACGGACAGCGCCAGGTGACCCTGACGTACGCGGCCGACCTGCAGCTCGCTCCGACGGATGAACTCCAGCAGGCCGCCGTGCGGACCCTGATCGCCGGGTTGTGCTCGATCGACGTGAGCGCTCCGGCGGTCGCCCGCACCGCGACGCTTCCGACGGTCGCCGACATCGACCGGATGTTCACCGACCGTCCGATGTGATCATTGTGATGCGGAAGGGGCGGCACGCCAACAGGTGTGCCGCCCCTTCCGTCGTGTCAGGTCACGGCGTGTTGTTGGCGAGCGCGATCAGGCGGTCGCGGCTGCCGTTCCACACGTTGACGTCGCACGGCGCTCCCACTCCGGGAACCGATCCGGTACTGGTTCCGTCCCGAGCGTGATGGTGAACGGTTTCGTCGCCGCGCGAGCGCGGTGGCCTCCGTCGTCGGGGTCGCCGACCGTGAGCGGGAGGCCGTTCAGCGTCGCGCCGGCCGTCCCGGGATGGGACGACCGGCGCGGCCGAGAACTCTATGGGTGAACCGATGTGGACTCTCGTCCTACACCAGTCGCACGTCTTCGACGTTGACGTACATGACCCGGTTTCCGAGCTGGATCTGGTAGTACTCGCGGTCGCCGTTGACGACGACGTTCGGTCCCTCCAGGGTCTTGGCCCAGAAGTACTGCGAGTCGAAGCGGTCCGCGACGGAGTACTTCTGACCCTCCTTCAACTTGTACGGGAGCACGCCCGGGATGACCGGATCGATGCCGGTGCCCTCGTAAGCGGCCTCCTCGGGGTAGGCCACACCGTAGACGGGGATGTCGTCCCGCTTCGGCGTGATCGCCTTGCCCTTCGCCGGGATCAGGGTCGGGTTGTCGGCCGGGTTGTGGATCCAACCCTTCTGGCCGAGGTACCAGACCGCCGTCCAGTCGCCCTGACGGTCGGCGACGGCGAACTTCTCACCGGTGCCGGCGCGCGAGCTCAGGTCGTTGACCCGGATCGTTCCGGGCGCGCCGCTCGCGTCGATGCCGATGTCGTTGAGCAGCGGGGCGTCGAACGACGGCTCACTGTAGAGGAACACCGTCGACGACGGGCGGGACGGGCACGGCTCGGTCGGGGCGGCCGTGTTGCAGCCGATCATGACCGGGCGGTTCGTCTCGAAGTCGGGAGCGACAGTGACGAGCTGCGTCTTTCCGCGAGCGGGCTTCAGCGGGGCGTCGAGAAGATCGAAGTAGTGAGCCCAGTCGAAGTACGGACCGGTGTCCCAGTGCATGCCGCGAATGTTCGCCGTCGTCGTGCCGGGAACGTTGTCGTGGCCGAGGATGTGGGCGCGGTCGCGCGGGATGTCGAAGCGGTCGGTCAGGTAACGGACCAGCTTCGCCGACGAGCGGTACATCGCCTCGGTGTACCAGGAGCCGTCGGCCGCGTAGCCCTCGTGCTCCAGGCCGATCGAGTGCGAGTTGACCGACCAGTTGCCCGCGTGCCAGGCGACGTCCTCGGGGCGGATGTGCTGAGCGATGTGACCGTCGGCGGAGCGCAGCGTGTACTGCCAGCTCACGTACGTCGGGTCCTGGACCATCGCCAAAGTGCCCTCATAGGACCCTTCGGTGTCGTGGATGATGATGTACTCGATCTTCATGTCATCCGGACGGTTGCCCTGGTCGTGGTTGCCGTAGTCGCCCGGGCCCTCGCCGTACTGCTCGTACGGGGCCGGGATCCATTCGCAACCGAGGCGCCGCGGGCAGTCCGTGCGCACCCGGTCCGATGTGTCGGCATCCACCATGGACGTGTCGACCTCGACGGTCGACGGGGCCAGCGTGACGACGCCGTCGTCGGTCGTCATCGTCGCGCCCGTGCTGAGCACGTCGTACACCTCGTCGGCGTACGCGGCGGCGGTGACCTCGTCGGTGGCCTGCGAGTAGCGGGCGACCGCGCCGTACCAGTCGCCGGCGTCGTCGGACAGGGCGCCGAACTCGGACTGGTAGAGCGCGAGGAGCGCCGCGCCGCCCCGAATGTTCTGGGCGGGGTCGGCGCGCAGGATGTCGGCGTCGACGTCGATGAGGGCCGCGGCGGTGTCGATCGTCTGAAGGCTCTCGGCCGCCTGGGGCGTCGCGCTCGGGGCGGACAGCACCTCGGGGGCGGTCATGGGGCGGCGCTCGTCTCCGCGAGCGTCGTCGCCGGTGTGGTGGTTCTCGTCGCCCTGCGCGCGGGTGTAGTCCACGTCGGTCAAGTGCATCGGGCCGAAGCCGCCGCTCGTGCTGTACTCGCCGTTGTGGTCCTCCCACCGCGATTGCAGGTACGACACGGCGAGCAGGAGTTCTTCGGGCACGTTGAACTCGTCGGCGGCGGCGGCGAACTCGCCCTGGCGGTCGCTGGGGGCGGCGGCCCCGGCCGGGACGACGCCTCCTGCGGCGGCAACGCCCGCCGAGAACACGACGGCCGCGGCGAGTGCCAGCGTCCGTCTACTAGAGAGGGAACCCATCTAGACTCCTCAATCAGTCTGAGGTGGACGCCCGTGCGCGATGCGGCCGCGTCGGCGCGCACCCGTTCGCCGTGACGTCCGCGAATGAGAATGGTCAATCCCGGCATTTCAACACGCCAGTCAATAAGACAGCCATGATCGACGTGCCTTCACGCCTGGCGAACGGCGACGGCATTCCACCCACTGAGACTCCCTGTTCCGCTTGGTTGGGCAAAAGTTCCGCTTGGTTGGCCAAATTGCGAAAACACGCCTGTTTCGAACATTTGCCCAACCAAGCGGGACGTTTAACCAACCAAGCGGGACGTTTAACCAACCAAGCGGAGAGTACCTGTGGGGGGTATGAGGTGGTGGTGGGAGGAGAGAGGTCAGGCGAGGGGGACGTTCTTTGCGCTGGCGGTCACGACCATCGCGTTCTTCTCCAGGCGGAGGTCCTCCAGCACCAACCCGTACGGCATGGCAGGCATCGGGATGTCGCGGTTGAACGACGCGGCGAAGGCGTCGACGATCGGTTGCGCGCCGGGGGGCAGTGTCATGCCGTCGGCGGTGAAGCCCTGCGACTGGATCACGAGCGACTGACCGTTGAAGCTGACGGTGGCGGTGCCCGCGACGGGGATCGGCTGCCCGGCGACGTCGACGGTCGCCTTCACCGACAGCATCCCGTCTCCTTCGGGGGTGACGGTGACGCCGGACGTCGACTCGAGCTCCGTCGTCAACGACTCGTAGGAGATCTCGCCGCGCGCGTTCATCGTCGCCGCGACGATCGGGCCGCTTCCGGACATGACGTCCGACAGGGCGGCGGTCACGCCGTGCGCCGTGACATGCAACTTCGGGACGACGAAGCCGTCGGCGCCGACGTTGTTCAGCGTCATGTCGATCTGGTCGTACTCGCCGCCGAAGACCTGCGTCAGGAACGGGAAGCCCCCGATGTCCACTTCGGGTGGTCGCTGTGATTCGATGCCGCTCTCGGACGCCTTCGCGGCGATCAGACCGGAGATCTTGTCCTCGGCGACGGCCGCGGCGATTCGGTCGGCGATCACCACGAGACCGATCAGCACGGCAAGGCTCACCCCAAGCGCGATGAGTCTCTTTCGTCGACGTGTGGCCATAGTGGGGGGTCTCCTCGTCTCTCGAACTCCTCCCACGGTAGCCGCCGGTGGCGAACGCGATGAGAGGACCGCGCGTCCGTCGCGCGGTACCGGGCCACGCGCGGAGACGTCGGTTCGGTTGTCGGCGGCGTGGAGTCGGCCCGCGCGAACCTGGTCGGGGAACGGCGGATCAGAAGGCGCGGACCAGGTAGAACACCCCGAGCAGGTACAGCACCGGGGCGGCCGCGCCGAAGGCCAGCAGGGGACCGAGGCCGTATCGCAGGGGCCACGGTGCCTCGCCGTCACCCGCGATGCGGCGACCCGCGTGCGTGTAGCCCGCCGCCAGGTCACCGAGCACGCCGACGAGACCGACGACGAGCCCGCCGAGCGCGGCCTTCTGCGGCGTCAGGCCGTCGAGCAGCACGCCGGCGTACGCCGCCATCGCGGTCCCGACCATCGCGCCGATGACGACGCCGAACGCGCCGCGCGGCACCTGCCGGTTGATGCGCGGGTTCGGCATCGTGATGTCGATGGCCCGCGCGGCCATGACGGCCGTGCCGATCGCGATGGCGCCGATCGCGAGTGCCTGGCCCCCGCCGGGGTGCCGGACGAGTCCGATCAGGGTCGACATGCCGACGGCGATGACGGCGACGGTCACGCCCGTCGCCATGCCGTCGGTGAGACCCCGGCGTCCGCGCGTGCGGGCGAGCTGTCCGACGATCGTCGCGAAGAACACGGCCGCGACGACGTACGCCAGATAGTCCAATTGCAACGGTTGAGTGTAGACGGCGATCCCGTCGGCGGCGATGGACGCGCCGATCCCGACCGCGATCGCGGCGGGGCGGGACACCGAGCGTCGCAGCAGCACGTACGCGACGACCAGGAGGATCTGCATCGCGAGCACGATCGCGGCGATGAGTCGCAGCTCCAGGCCACCGGACAGGACGAGCCCAGCCGTGAGCGCTCCGGCGATCGCGATGGCGAAGGCTGCGGTCCACCGACGCGGTGTCGGTGGCGGCATCGTCGGGTCGTCGCCGTGGGTGGAGACCTCCCCGTCGATCGGGGGCATGGGGATTCCCCTGGCGGGCGTCGCCTGCATCCGCGGGACGATCGGTCCGGTGTCTCCGCCGCTTCGACCGGCGACGGGGCCGGGCCGTCCCACGACCGGGCCTGGACGCCCGCCGACGGGGCGGGGAGCGTCGTCGTGTCGACGTGGTTCGTCCTCGGGGCGACCCCACGGCGAACCGCGTCCGGGCGGGGGGCGTTCGCCGCGCGGGGGAACCGCCGGGAGCTCGGATGTGGAGTCGTCGCCGGGGGGCTGCGACCAGAAGGGTGGTCGCGATGGTCGGCGGCTCGGGTCAGTCACGCGCCCAGATTACGTGTCTCCGCCGCGCATGGGGTGGTCGGCGGCGGCTCCGTGACGGTCAGTCGCGACGACACCGTGCCGCGTTGCCGGTCATCGACGGGACGCTTCGGCGTGGCGAGGTGGTGAGTACCAGGGGAACCGCTGCGGCCCTTGGCTTTCCGCTCGGTGCGATACGAGACGGGTGGACGGCCGGCGCCGCGACCGTCCGACGGTGGACGACGGCGTCCGCGAAAACCCATGGCGGGCCGCCGAACTCGGGCGATAATTCACGTGGGGCACCGGTGCGGGTGCGATCACTCGATGTCGACGCGAGGGCTTGCGATACTATGGCTGGCATTCCACCGCCCGCCGATGCAGCCGGGTCCGTCGACACCCTTGTGTAACCGCGGAGGAATCACGTGGACATCGTCATCCTGACCACCCTCGCCGAGCCCGATTCGGCGGGCACCGTGCTCCCGTCACTCGATCTGTTGCCGCATGAAGCCCGCTGCACGCGTCCCGACGTCGGGTCGCTGCTGACCGCGCCGCAATGCCATCTGCTCCTGATCGACGCCCGCACCGACTTGGCCGACGCCCGCTCGACGTGCCGGATCCTGCGGACCACCGGCATCTCCGTCCCTCTGGTCGCCGTCGTGACGGAGGCGGGTTTCGCCGCCGTCCACCCCGACTGGGGCGTCGACGACGTCATCCTCAGCGGCGCCGGACCGGCCGAAGTGGAGGCTCGGTTGCGGTTGGCGATCGGGCGCACCGACATCACACCCGACGTCGGCCAGTCCGTCATTCGCGCCGGTGAACTGCTCATCGACCCGGACACGTACGCGGCGAAGCTGAAGGGCCGCCCGCTCGACCTGACGTACAAGGAGTTCGAGTTGCTGCGATTCCTCGCGCAGCACCCGGGGCGCGTCTTCTCCCGGGACCAGCTCCTGCGGGAGGTCTGGGGCTACGACTACTTCGGCGGCACCCGCACCGTCGACGTCCATGTGCGACGGTTGCGCGCCAAGCTCGGCAGCGAACACGAGGCCCTCATCGGCACGGTCCGCCAAGTCGGCTACAAGTTCGTGACCCCACCGGCGAAACCGCTCCCCGAGGACGCGAGCCTGACCGTCTAGTTGTTCCGCTGCAAGAGATTTCGGCGGACGATCCTCGCTCGCGATATCACCACCGTCGTGGTCCCATGACGAGCGTCGCCGGGTCGGTGCTGGTCCATTGGTTGTCGTTTCAGGTCGGCCGTCTGGTGTGAGGGATACGCGCCCGCCTTCCCTTGCGCCCCTGGTCTTCTGGACGTGCCCGGGTCGCGGCGAGTCACGGCGTCCGCAGGGTTCCCGGTTGTTCCGTCGACGGGCGCGTGTCATCATGGTCGGCATGTGCGACAACCGAAAGGCCCATGCCGCGTAAGCGTCCCGGCGCGCTTCGCGCCGCTCCCGCAACCGCGTACCCCCGACGCCGCCGAGACATCCCCGGACTTCCGTCCGCGGTGAACTCCGCGATCCGGCGCGTCATCGACGACTCCGCAGTGCTCGGACCCGAGGTGTACGACGCCTACGAGACCTGGGCGCGGCTCGCCGCCCGGTCCGGTCCGACCTGGCGCCATCTCGACGTCTTCTGCCCGTGCTGCCACCAGGGCGGCCACCCGAGGGACGTCCTCGATCGCCTGGCCCGACGGCTCCCGGGCAGTGCGGCCCGCACCTTCGGCCGCCGACTGGCCGGAATGGACGAACGCATCGTGCGTCGAGTCATTCCCGACCCGTTCGCCCCGCCGGGGCCGTGGTGGCGGCGTTGCCACGAGTTTTCATGAAACGGCCACCGTGCGAGCCCCTCGACGGCGGCGCGTCCCCACATCGCCCGCGCGGCAGGCGAAAGGCCGATGCCGCGTAGACGCCCAGGCGCGTTGCGCGCGAGCCCGCGAGTCATCATCTTCAAGCACCGTCGCCTGCGTCGGCTGTCCCCGAGGACGACGGCGGCGATCCACAGCCTGAGACGCCGACTGGCCGGGAACCCCGACATCCCGGCCGCGTACGAGATGTGGCGCGAGCTCGCCCATCGGAAGGGCAGGTCGGCGATCTACCCCGGTTCGCTCGGCGCCACCGACTGCCCCTGCTGCGCCCTCTTCACCGAGCACCCTCGCGACATCCTGGAACGGGCGCTGCACCGGCTTCCCGAGGGCGCCGCGCGGGAACTACGCGTCGAGGTGAACCGACTCGACGAACGAATCGAGGCACGGACGGTTCCCGATCCGTTCGCCCCGCCGGGGCCGTGGTGGCGGCGTTGGCAGGAGCTGCCGTGACACCCCTCCCACCCGATGATTGTGACGGGCCCATCACGCGGAGAGTGTCCATCGTGCCACCTCTACCATTCATGACATGGCAGATCTGATTTCGTTTTCCCGTGGTGCGCCGAGCCTCGACATCGTCGACATCGACGGTCTCAAGGCCGCCGCCTCCGCCGCCTTCGACACCGACCCGGCCCGCGTCACCGGATACGGGACCGCGGTCGGCTACCCGCCGTTGCGCGAGTGGATCGCCGCCAAGCACGACGTCAACGTCGACCGCGTGATCGTCACCAACGGTTCGCTCCAGGCCGACGCGTTCCTGTTCGACGCACTCGTCACGCCCGACACCAACGTCGTCGTCGAGCGCCCCACCTACGACCGGACCCTCCTGGGGCTTCGCAACCGGCGCGGCAACCTCGTGCCGATCCCCGTCGAGGACGACGGACTCTCGATAAAGGACCTTGAACAGGTCATCGACGGCGGGACGGTCCCCGCGCTCGCGCACATCATCCCCAACTTCCAGAACCCCGCCGGGGTGACGCTGTCGGCCTCCAAGCGGACCCGCCTCCTCGAACTGTCGCGCGAGCACGGCTTCACGATCTTCGAGGACGACCCGTACCTCGACATCCGCTTCCGTGGCGAGGGCCTGCCGACGATGCTGTCGCAGGACGAGAACGTCGTCTACGCGTCGTCGTTCTCCAAGACGGTCTGCCCCGGCGTCCGCGTCGGCTACCTCATCGCCCCTACCGATCTGATCAAGCGCATCACGACGATGGCGACCAACACCTACATCGCGCCGAACATGCTCGCGCAGGCCACGGTGTACCAGTTCGCGCGGTCGGGCGCCCTCGCCGCGTCGATCGCGAAAGTCCAGACCGCGCTCAACGAACGCGCCGACACGCTCGCCACGTCGCTGCACAGGCACCTGCCGAACTCGACGTTCACCGTCCCCGACGGCGGGTACTTCCTGTGGGTCGACCTCGGTGAGGACGTCGACGTCGCCCGGCTCGCCCCCGCCGCCGAGAAGCGCGGCGTTCAGGTCGTCAAGGGCAGCGACTTCGTCCTCGAAGGCGGACAGCACTCGTTGCGGCTCGCCTTCTCGGCGGTCGCGGCCGACCGAATAGACGAAGGGGTGCAGCGTCTCGCCGCAGCCATCGACGACAGTAAGCGAATAGACACTATTTCGTTACCCGTAAGCGACCAAATGCGACGGATCGTAATCGGTTCCGCCGCAGAGGGTGAAGCTACTTTGGCGTAGTTGCGCCATGGCGGAGAACCGCCACACCCTAGGGTTTGCAACCACGCCGAACACCGATAAGAATCACAGACATGAGGCGCGTACGGCTAGCGCCTACGGAGGCTTTACCCCCGCCCCCCCATGTGGCGTCGGGTGGCGCAC
>NZ_CBCRZX010000046.1:0-36395 GCF_965137155.1 Stackebrandtia soli | reverse complement strand
CAACCTGCGAAATGACAACCCAGATACGCAAAACGGCGTACGGTCACTCTCAAGTGGCCGTACGCTGCTTTTGTGGGGGATGAACTAATAATCGACTGGTCCATGATGCATTAAAACCGCACAACTAGAATGGGAACATGCAGCGTCGCTCCCGCCTCCCCGCCAACCACATCCCCCAGGCCGCGATCCTCTACTGCCGCATCAGCGACTCCCGCGACGAGGACGGCGAATCCACTACAGGCGGCGTCGACGACCAGGAACGGCGGCTGAGACTGCACTTTGAGGCGCTCCTGGGATGGGGCGTCCACATGGTCCTCGTCGAGAACGACACCTCAGCGTTCAAGCGCCGCCGGATCATGTTGCCCGGTGGCGGGTCGGGGTTGCGCGTCGTTCGGCCGAAATTCCGAAAGGCGCTTGGCTGGCTCGATGACGGCACATGCGACGGCTTTGCGACTGTCGATTTGGACCGAGGCATGCGTGACCCGCGCGACCTGGAGGACATGATCGACCTAGTGGAGATGTACCGGATACCAGTGAAGTCCCTGACGGGGAGCCTCCAACTCGACACTGACGCGGGCATCACGATGGCTCGTGTCATGGTGGCAGTCGCGAACAAATCATCGCGAGACACGGCGAGAAGGTTGAGAGACAATCGCGAGGCGCGGGCGTTGGCTGGCCAATGGGGCGGAGGCAAGCGCCCCTTCGGGTTCGAGCCCGACGGCATCACGTTGCGGCCGGCAGAGGCGGAACTCATCCTCGCGGGCACGCGAGACCTCCTCGCCCAGGTCTCCCTCTCCGATCAGGTACGCGCCCTGGAGGAGGGCGGCGTGCCGACAGTGGGCGGCAAACCCTGGACGATCCAGTCATGGCGCCAGATCCTCCTCAGGCCCAGGAACGCGGGGCTGCTCGTCCACAGAGGCGAAGTGATCGGCGATGCGCCGTGGAAGCCGATCGTCTCCCGCGAGCTGTGGGAGGCAGGCTGCGCAGCGCTGGCGGAACGTCGTCGACCCAGCGTCAACAACTCCCACGCCTACCTCGGATCGGGAATCTACGTGTGCGGGCTCTGCGGCGCCCCATTCGGCAGCGGCGCTCGCGGGTCGAGTGAGATCGTCAACGGCGAGAAGCGTTTCCGCCCCGGCTACCGGTGCTCGGCAACGAGCCACATGTCCCGCGACGCGATCCACCTCGATGAGTATGTCGAGAATGTGCTCCTCGCGCGCTGTATTCGAGCTGACGCTGCCAGCCTCCTCCTACCAGCGGCTCCCGACATCAACGCCGAGGCCATCAAGACCACCATCGCCACGCTTCGCGCCACCATGCAGGAGATGTCCCGTGACCGCGCCCTGGGCCTCATAGAGCGCTCGGAGCACCTGGACGGCCGGGCGGTCGCGAAGGCGGAGATTGATCGGCTATCCGCGACACTGCGGTCTGCGCTCGTCGATTCGCCCGCGGCGGAGCTGATCGGGGCGGAGGACGTCCTCGCGGCGTGGGAGGACATGCCGATGAGTCGGCGTCGGCCGGTGGTGCGGAGCGTCATGACGGTGGTGGTGCATCCGCTCCCCCGCCAGCGTCGTGCCCGTGGGGAGTTCACCGCGGGCGCCGTGCAGATTCTGTGGCGGCCCGCTCCGCCTGGTCGGCGTGGTGTCGCACCGGATGTGTGGCCACCGCCGTGGCTCCCGGCGCATGATGGTTAGTGAACCCCCCGCCGAGCGGTTGGGTGAGCGGTACTTGCTCGGCGGGGGGCGCCTGCGGGGGTCTGGGTATAACGATCATGATCGATCGAGGTTACGGCATGATCGAACATTCGTTCGATCGGGTGACATCGACGTTTATCACTCCGGTGGCGTGTACCCGCTCCGCACCGGGTCGAGGATGATCAGCGATTGCCACTCCCCGTTCCGTTTCGCCGCGAAGGCCGCGCCTGCACGGCGCTCGCACTCCAGGTCGGCTGCCATCTGGATGGCGCGGTTTACGATGTCGACTGTGCCGTACCCGGTCCAGGCGCGGAGGGACTCCAGATCCTCGACTGTCTTGTGTGTCAGCTTGGCCCGGATCGTCTGGGCGACTTCGACACTCGGTCCCGTGGTCATATTGTTCCTCCTGATAGGTCAGTGGTCGCTATATCTGGCCGTAGACGTACCAGCCGACGTACGCGGCCCACATGAGGACAGCGCTGGGGATCATCGCGAGCTTCAAGACGCGGCGCATGTCTGGCACGCCTCCCCCGCAAGCTCGGCGGCGGCGTGATGCATGCCGACGATCATGCGCGCGTTCCAGTAGAGGACGATTGCCTCGTTGATTGCGTCGTTGCGGTCGGCGTCGTTGCGGAGCTGGATTAGGCGGAGCGCCGCGTCAGCGTCAGGGGTGAGGCTGATCTCGTAGTGGATCGCGACGGGCGGGCCGTCGGGGTCGAGGGTCTCCATTGTCTTGTCCTATGTCGATGCGAGTGCGGGGGCGGCGGTGAAGCACCGCCCCCGCTGCCGCGTCTGCCACAGCCCGTCGGCTCCGCGGCGGCCGGGCGTGCCCACGCTCGGCCGGTGTTGGCTTGGTGCGGGGGAGCACTCCCATCAGGTGCNCCCCCGCGGCTGCTGCACTCCATACCGGCAGCACGAGGCCCAGTCCCACATGGCGGGGCCTCGGTCGTCTCGCCGGTCAAAGCCTGTGATGCCCCGGCGAGGACGTGTTTCCCGGCGCCGCCGACCAGGGGGTGAGCGGCGGCGCCGGTGCCGGTCTGGCGCACGGGAGACGCGGGACCGGGTGCCCGGTTGGGTGTCCGGGCGGGTGTCAGTCTGGGCGGGGTGGCGGGTGCTCGGGGCGTGGCCAGCGTTCGCGTGCCTTGGTGAACGGGACGTAGCCGCGTCCTTTGCATGTGTCGCAACACTTTGCGCGGGTCTCGGCGTCCACGGTTCGCAGGCGGTGGCCGTGGCAGTCGAGGCAGATCGACGTCGACGTCATGGCCCAACCGCCTCAGGCGCCGCGAAGGTGTCCGCCCACTTGACCAGCTCGCCGGGGATCGGTCCACGTAGGAACACGTCGACGAGACGGGTCGCCTCTGCCACGACGAGGTAGCGCCACAGCGCGTGCCGGTCGCCGTCCCAGTCCTCATGGAATCGCGATCGGGCGATGTCGTCGGTGCGTCGCGTGATCTCGCAGACTTCGCGCGGTTCGGGGAACACGTCGAGGACTACCCGGATTGCGCGGTCGGACCGGCTCGTTGTGACGGCGAGGAGTTCGCCGAAGATCAGGAACGCGCCGAGCTTCGATTCACCGGCGATGATGTCTATGCGCGAGCCCATCATGTCGTGCCCGCGTTGCCCGCGTTGCCGCACGGCCAACGCATCCCGACGCCGAAGTGCTGGCTGCACGCCTGGCACAGTTCGACTGGTTCGGGCCGACGCGACGTTGACGGGTAGGGGCCGTGCTCGCGCTCAGCGAGCGGCACTCCGCTACCCATGGGATGCCTCGTAGGCTGAGCACTCGGCATGGAACGTGCGTGCGGCGCGGAGGAGCGCGCGCACGGCGGTGGGGTTCTCTCCCCATCCGGCGTGGCGTGGGAATAGGCGCACGTCGGGTGTCTCGCTCGCGGGTCGGGCGATGTAGCCGTAGATCTCGCCACCTACCGTGCGGCCCATACGCAGCAAGCCGACGAAAGCGGAGCGTGGTCGGCGAACGAGGCGGAACACGACATCGCCCGCGGCTACGACGTCACGCGTCCACGGTGGCGGTTCGGTCTGGCGCTCGGCGCTGTCGCCGGGTACGCTGATCGTGCCATCCATGCCTGACTCCAATCATTGTGGATGGTTCCAGGACCGGGCGCGCTGCTGTCGTGCCCGGTCCTTTTGTGTGGGGGTTGCCCACGGGACCACCGTAGACACATCGACTGCGCATGTGAAGGGCGACATGAACTTTAGGTTGTATACCCAATTTCGCCTTTAGAAAGCTAAAGCGTACGGTGGTGGCATGGATACACGGACGCTGCCGATGCTAAGTCTGGGCCGTCGGCTCCTGCGGCTCCGAGAGGAGGCCGGCCTCACTCAGGGGCAAGTGGCCAAGAAGGCCCGGTTCTCCACGGCCAAGCTCAGCCAGATCGAGAACTGCCGGGTCAGAGCGTCCCTATTCGACGTGGCTGGGCTTTGCCGAATCCTGGGGGCGACACGAGAGCTCACCGACCAGCTCGAACGCATGGCGATCGAGGCCGACAGTCCAGGCTGGTGGGAGTCCTACAGCACGTACATGCTCAGGGATTTCAGCATGTTCCTGGAGCTGGAGGAGGTCTGCGCCACGATCGATATCTACGAGGCGGACATGATCACTGGTCTACTCCAGACCGAGGCGTATGCCCGAGCGATCCACGCGAGGGATGCCCTACTGGACCCACAGGGCGTCGAGCAGGCAATGGCGCTTCGGGCGCTCCGGCAACAGCGCTTCTGGGGCCGCGACCCCCTGCCGCGCATCCGCATCGTCATGCAGGAATCCGCGCTCACCCGGCCCATATGCGGGGAGGACGCCGAGCAGGTCGCGCACATTGAGCGGCTAGAGGCTGAACATGACCATCTCGATATCCACGTGCTTCCGACGAGCCAGGGCGCGCATTCATCGATGCGCGGCTCCTACACGGTGATCACGTCAGGGATCGTCGAAATCTCGGACGTCGTGTATACCGAGTCGATGACGGGGGCGCGATATGAGCCAGACGAGAAGGTCCTGGCTGCGTGTCGTACCTTTTTCGAAGCGACGCTATCCGCGTCGGTTCCCCTGAAGGAGTACCTGCATGGCACCCGGAAAGTGGCGCTCGTCGAGCCGTAGCGCGTCTCAAGGCCAGTGCGTTGAAGCGCGCATGGCCAGCGGTTTTGAGGTTCGTGACTCGAAGCTCGGCAACGACTCGCCGATCCTGTCGTTGTCCGCTGAGGACTTCGGCGCGTTCCTGAAGGCGGTCCGGTAGCGGGGGTCGGCCTCCCCGCTACCGAACGGACTGTGGACACGACAATACCGGCCCACCCCGACATACGGGGTGGGCCGTTTTTCAGTTGGCGCGCAACGCGATCGTGGGGATTCTGTATACGGTGGGGCGCATGGCCAGCATTATCGAGATCACGATTGACAACGCGAGGTTGCTCGGCGTCGGCCCGGCCGACATTGGGTGGGTCGCGATCGCCGACGGTGGTTCGACGACTGTCGTTGCCGACATGGCGGCAGCGCTCGACGAGATCGCGGCACGGCGAGGAGTGCCGACCGCACCCGAGATCGGTGAAGTGATGCAAGTCGGCTCCGGTCGACAGTGGATGACTGTCGACGACTAGAACGCGGTGTCGGCTACTCGACACATCCCTTCCGTTCCCGCGCTGGTACGCCTACCGTCACCGGGCATGACGAGTGTCGATGCGCTACAGCAACAACTTGGTGCGGCCCGTGATGGTGTCCGAGCCTCCGCCGATTCCTGCGTCCACGCTGAATCCGAGTTGCGCGACCGGGCCGACGCGTTCGCGCAGCTCGGCCTCGAAGGCGTCGCGTCTCTCCTTATCGCGGCGCAGGAGTCGATGGAACGCGCGGCGGCGTTGTTGACGTCGGCGAGCGCGACGGTCGACACCGCGAGCGCGGCGCTGTCCGGCGTCACGGACAAGTCGAAGACGAGCGAGATCACGGCGGCGGTGGGCGGAGTCATCACCACGCTCGGAGAGGCCGGGGCGTCGATCGCCCAAGCGGAGACCGAAGCGGAGCAGGCCGTGGGCTTCTCGGCGGAGACCGAGGTCGAGCACGCTGTCGAGGTGTGCACGCTCGCGTCGTCGACGATCCAGGAAGCGCACTCCGGCGTTGACACGGCGCAGTCGGCCGCGACGGAGTACCAGGCCCAGCTACAAGCCGCCGCGAAGGCTGCGGCTTTAGGTGCGACACCACCCCAAGCGCCGCCGAGGCCTCCTGCCTTGGGCGGGTTCTCCCACCGCCGACCACATCCTGGTGCGGCCGAGGCACTGCGCCGGTTCGGGCGGCCCACGAACGGCGCC
Organism: Stackebrandtia soli; assembly: GCF_965137155.1. Lineage (NCBI taxonomy): Bacteria > Bacillati > Actinomycetota > Actinomycetes > Glycomycetales > Glycomycetaceae > Stackebrandtia > Stackebrandtia soli. Next base: position 30,393 of record NZ_CBCRZX010000046.1, on the reverse strand, counting down.
GGCAGGATATCGGCACGGGGGCACCTGTACGACATGGACGGTCGACGGATCGACGGTGTCGACGTCATGAAGCCGCACCGCAAAGGGAAAGCGCCGCCATGCGACGACCTGCGGGAGCCATGGCGGTCTGACCCGGATCACACGACGACCTGGCATGCCGAACGCGACGCGGCGAAGGTGATGAGGGACGACGACATCCGCGAATCGGTGCTGTACCTCAACATCCCGACATGCGGCAAGGAAAGCCAGGACCCGAAGCGATGCCACGCTAACCTGGAGAAGATCCTCCCAGCCGGGAGCGTGCTGTGGGTGTGGAGCGTCGAAGACGGCAAGTCGCCCACGCGGCGGCGGTACGAGGGGAATGGAGAGGCCATCACATGAGGATGAGCGCAGACACCTGGGTCAAGGTCACCGACGACCCCGACCTGGACGCCCTCCTGTGGGAGCGCGTCGACGCGTTGAGCAGCCAAGCGCTCGCCGAATACGCGCACTCCCTTGGCCTCTTTCCGCCCGGTTACGGGCCGACGATGAACCCGCCGATCGCGCTCGCCTGGCCGCCCGGCACGCCCGACGACGGAGACGGAATCCTCGTGTGGGACATCGGCGACGACTCCGATCAAGCCGAGGACTAGGGCGGGGTCACGCGCCGAACGCGTCCCGGCAGTAGTCGCACCTCGGGGCGTGGTGCTTGCCCTGATTACACGTGCATCCCATGGCCGCGTGATAGCGGCGGGCTGATCCCGATTTTGACATTCCGACCGCGTGGGCGACTTGAGACCACGACAGTCCATTGTCGCGCAGCTCGATGATGTCGTCGGTCGAGACGGGCAGTTCGCGCGGCCCGGTCCGGTGGACCTCTACACCCTGCTTGCGTAGCCGGTCCCGGACCTGATCAGGGCTGCAATGGAGTACGGCAGCGATCTCGTGGGCGGTCATCCCGGCCTGGTATGACGAGGGGTGAACGCGTGCCGCGTTCGGGGGTGGCGCGCCCTCACAGTCTACCAGCGGCATCCGGGGTGGACGGTTGCATCAGGAACACTCTGGGCCTGTCCATCATGTTGGACACCAGGCATTCCACACGCGGAAGATCCAAAAGCTATCCAAAGTGCCTGGACGTGTCACCGCGTGCCAGGGCTACACGGGACAGCACGAAAGAATGCCCACCGCTCCACGGCGGGAGCGAGGGGCTGGAACTTTGTCGGCTTCAACAATGTTTGCGATCTCAGTTGGTGAGGCCGCAAATCAGTCGGTGCGCTCGGCGGGCTCGTCCGGGGCGTTCGGCACCGCGTAGACGCCGAGCGCGGTCAGGACCGCGAGCGCGACGGTGATGCCCTCGGTGGCGCTGATCGTGTCGTCTCCCATGGCGACCGTGAGCGCGGTGACGGCAGCGCCGAGCGCCGCGACGACGGCCTTGGCGACCTTGCTTACCTTCATGATCATCTCCTGTACAGGTGTTCGATGGTGTGGCATCATGCCTGCTCATGGGCATGGATGGTGAGCGCCTGATCGGGCGCGGCGGTGAAGTGGAGTTGGGGGCGTCCTGGCGTAGTGCGGGGAGCGCGCCGTGGGCGGGCCGCGATGTGCGGGTGTGGCGGGTCGTCACGCCATGGGTGGTCGAGATGGAGGGGTACGGCGAGCACGCCGGATCCAGGAGGTACGCGACCGAAGCGGAGGCGCTCGCGGTCGCGGCGAAGCTCAGGGCCACACGAGATGCGCTCGGCGCGCCATCAGAGTGGACGGTGACTCACCCCCAGGGGCGGCAGGACCCGGCGTCGTCGACGTCTCCGTCGGAGTAGGTCACGATCCAGCGGCCCGTGGTCGAGTCGCACTCGATCGAGGCAATGCCACGGCCCGTCTCGCCCGAAGGTCCGGCCGGTCCGCTCGGGCCGACGGGTCCGGGTGACCCGACGGCGCCGGGCTCGCCCGCGAGCCCTTCCGGCCCGCGTTCGCCCGTGCAATCGCCAGCGTCGGGGTCGATCGTGCCGTCGGTGTAGGCCACGGACCACGTGCCGTCGATGCACAGCACAGAGGACACTCCCCGGCCGGACGGGCCACGGGGACCGGTTGGGCCTTGTTCGCCCCGCGGCCCCGCTTCGGGGTCGGCGATCAGATCATCCGGGGCCGGAGCCACGGGCGTCTCGCCGCGGTCTTCGGTGGCGGCTTGTTCGGCGGCGAGGGCGGACGCGAGCGCGTCGACGCGGGAGGAGAGGAGCCCAACGGCGTAAACGGCGACGGCCAGGACCACGGCGACGAGCAGCCACGGCGCCAGCCACCGGAGTTCTCTTGCGCCTCTTCGGATTCGGATCACGGGCGCCACACCGCCAGAATCACCGTCACCAGCATCATGACGCTGGGAACGATCACGGCACCGATGAGCCACCGCCGCGTGGTGCGGCGTTCGGCGGCCTCGGCCGCGGCTGCCTGCTCCAGAGCATTCACGCGCGCCTCCAGCGTGGCGTGCTTGAGGTCCGCGACCTCGCGAGCGTGCGCGAAGTCATCGCGGATGTCCTGTCGCATCTGCCGAATCTCTCGGCCGAGAGCGTCATCGGTCATGCCGCCCTACTCGTCCAGACGTCCGAGGACGTCGCGGAGCGCGGCGGCGACAGCGGCGGTGTCCAGGTCGTGGTCGAGGCGCTCGGCGATCGCCGACGCGAGCACTTCCGGCGACGGGATCGCAGCGGCGACGCCACGCTTCACAGCCTCCTCGATCTGCTCTTCGGTGAGGCTGGCCTGCCCGGCGGCGATCTGTTGGAGAAGCGCCATTTCCGTGGCGTGTCGCTGCGCGGCGGCGGCAGCCTCGGAGCGCACGATGTCCTTCGCCTGGCGGGCGTGCCCGTACGCCGACCCAAGCGCGGTGCGCACCGTGATCGTCTCGTCCAGGTCAGGCCATGCCTGCGGGATCCACCCGGATAGTTTCACCTTGTCGTCAAGGTCCATAGTGTTGTCTCCTTCGATGTAGCGCTTGAACAGCGAGAGTTTGTCGCGGCTCTCCGAGTCGCGGTGGTACGAGATGTGGGTGTGCCACAGGTGGGAGTCGTCGCCGCTCGATCGGCGGCCGAGCCGGTCCCAGCGCTTCACGACACGACCGTCGGGGCTGTAGATGACCTCGCGGATATCCGCCGTGTCCGGCGCGCCCCGCTTGCACTGGTCGACGAGCCACAGCGAGAAGTGCCGGAGGTTCCGGCCGCCGCGGCTGAACATGCCGACGTCGAGCGCGCTCGCGGCCTGCGTCAGGCCGTGCTTGTCTCGGATGGACTCGACGACCGAGTAGTCGCCGGTGACGGTCCGATCGGATCCGCAGTGGTAGCCGCCGCGGTGTGCGGGGTCACCGACGATCCCGACGGACGCGCCGGAGATGCCGAACGCGTCGATGATGTACGCGCGGGCGTCCATGAGGGAGCGGGGGGCGTAGGTCATGGTGTGTCCCTTCAGATCAGGCCGTGGAGGGCGTCGCGGATGTCGGCCAGCGGCATCCCGAGGACGTCGACGAGTCGGGCCTGGTTCTGCGCAATCGCGGCGGCGCGGTCTTCGGCGGCGAGGACTTCGGGCGGAGTGTCGCCGCTGGTGAGGCGGTGGGGTCCGGGTACGCCGTCGCCGATCGCGTCGACGGCGTGGATGACGTACTCACCGAGGTCGCCTGAGGCCGACCCGCACTCGCAGCGGTAGGGGCGTTCGGCGGGGCCGAGAGCGTCGGGATCGGTTGGTGGTACGGGTTCCATGTGTGTCCTTAGTTGACTCGTGGGGTGCCGAGGAGCGTTGCGCGCAGGCCCGCCGCCCAGTCCTCGCCGCTCGGCCAGAACCGGACGCTGGTGATGGTGGCGGTGTTGTTCCAGACGCCGAGGCCCTGGTGCAGGCGGTGGTTCGCTGCGGATTGGCCGGTGCCGATGCGGGCGATGCCGTGGCCCCACGCGCTCTTGGAGATGGCGCGCGTGTACCGGCCGATGTAGACGATGCCGGAGGATGCCTGCGGGCCGACGAGCCCAGGCGTCAGGCCGCTGACGTTCGCGTACGCCGACCCGTTCGCGAAGGCGGGTGTGGAGTCGCTGACGATCGCGAACCGGGAGGCCCAGTAGTTCGTTCCGCCGTCGCCGTTGAACCGCATGAGGAGGGATGCGTAGCTGCTGGCTTGGTTCTCGATCCGGCCCTCCCACATCAGGATCAGGTTCTCGTAGGTGGCGGGGATGTCGGAGAACTGCGCCATGTTCGTCACTGAGGCGTTCGTGTACGTCCCGATCAGGTCGACGGTGCGGTTGGTCAGCGCGGCGTCGACGGACTCCGCCATCGTCTCGAACGCTCCGCCCTCACCTGAGAATCCAGGTGGGAACGTCCACGTGCCGTCGGGGTAGAACACGCCCTTGGGGGTTGTCGGCATATCAGGTCTCCAGTGGTGAGGCGTCGAAGTCGGCGAGAGTGCGGCCGGTCAAGGCAGCGTCGAGCGCGCCGAGGGTGGTGCCGGTCAGGCCCGCGTCGACGGCGGCGAGGGTGACGCGCAACGGCTGCACGTCGAGGGTCTGCACGAGCTGCCCCGCGCTCGCCCGAAGCGACACGGCCCGCACGAGCGCCTGGACGCTCATACCCGACACGTGCGGGTCGTGGATGTCCACGACCGAGCCGAGGCGGATGCCCATGTTGGGGACGATCTGGACACCGGACACGATCGGGCGCGGCCACGTCGTCTCCTGCGCGTACCAGATCGCCTGCTGGTCGGCATCGGTGATGTCCTGGCGCCATGGGTTCCGGCCGAGGACGAGGGGCGCAGCCCAGTCGACGCCGGCCTCACGGACCGCCGCGACGGGCGCGGTCTGGTCGACGGTGATGACCGCCGCCAGTGCGAGGCCGGGATCTCCCGCGTCGTCGACGAGGTAGACCGGGTACGGGTACGGGTTGCGGATGGCGACACGGGCGCGCGTCGCCGACAGCAGACGGATGTACCGCCACGCGTACGTGCTCGGCCAGGACGTGATCGGCGACGACCCGGAGATGGTCCGCGACGGCCAGAACCGCGACCCGGTGACGGATCGCAGCCGCGGATATCGCTCGATGACGCCCACCGCCTGGTCCAGGTCGACATCCAGCCGCAGCGTCCCGTACGGGTCGATGCGGAACACCTGGTCGGCCACGTAGACGTCGAGTTCAGACGGGGTGGCGGTCGCGCGCGTCGCGATGGGACGCGTCGTCTCCACGACGGCGGCGCTCGCCACCTGGTCGATGGTCTCGGTCCAGCTGAAGTCCACGAGGGATCGGGCGGAGGTGACGGGGATCGGGGTCTGCCCGACGCCGCGCATCCACGCGCGAGCGCGGAACGTCGGCTTGTCGTCCTCGTCGATCCAGAACCCGCCCTGCTCCGCATCGGCTACGTCCCTGAGGATGTCGATCGCGGTCCCCGAAACTCCCGGCACACCGTGGATCGGGGCGGTCGCGGTGTCGATGATCGCGGCGGGCTCGTCCTGCGACCACGCCGGTAGCGCTTCTATTGGGACGTCCTGGGCGGTCGCCTGGAACCCGAGCGCGGGCGCGCCGGTGCAGACGACCACGAGGTCGAAAATGTTCGTGGCGGGGTCGCCGAGCCCGGTTGCGGCGGGGAGTGTCCCGGTGCCGAGGCTCTGCCCGTACTGGATGACCTCCAGCGACGGGACATCGCCGGTGCGTCGGAATTTCAGCCAGATGAGGCCGGGGTCGATGCGGTCCCCACTACCGGGGATGGCGACCGTATCGCCGCCCGACTGCTGAAGTTGGACGACCATCCGGTCGACCCCCTGCTGGATCCACACGTAGAACAGCGCGATCCCTGATGGCCGGTTGGCGGCGATCGATACGCGTACCGTCGACCCACCTTCCGTGACGCCGGTGCCGACGACGATGCCGAGTGTGATCGTCGACCAGTCGGTGATCTCCTCAGGTGGCGTGATCCACGTGCGCGAGTGCGCGGCAGCGGGCAGCGGCAGATCCGGCCACTGCTCGAACGCGGGGAGGCCACCGTCGATGTTGTTGTCGGGGGTGTCCGTGGGGCGGATACTGCCCACGTTCGGCATGAGGCTGCCCGCGAGGCTGGCTGCGGCGAGGATCGGGTCCGGCAGGTAATCCGGCAGCGGCGACATGCCGTACTCGTGCAGGACGTGCTCCACCACCCACGTCAGCGACGCACCGGGTTTGGCGGAGCCCATCTCGGCGGCGAACGCCGGCATCGCCACGGGCTGACGCATGCGCGTGATCGCGTCCCGGGCCGACACCCGCACCGACACATCCCGCGCCGCGGCTTCGGCCTTCGCGACCGACCCGGAGAACACACGCCGCGTCTCATCGTCGACGGTGGCGTGCAGCTCGACATCACGGCCGACCGTGCGGGCCTGCCCGCGACGCCACGGCGACCAATACCCCATGCTCGATCCCGACGGCGCAGGAACCACGACGTCGGCGCTCGCGGCGGACACACCGGACACCTGCCGGATCTGATCCGGTAGGGCCGTGGCGATCTCGCGCGTGACCCGCCACGACTCGACGTCGACGCGGGTGCGTCCGTCGCCGAGGTCGACGAGCGCGTGCCCGGTGACCGTCGAAGCGGTCGACGGCGCGGAAGCGGAGGCGTCGGTGACGACCGTGAACGAGTGCCGCGCCCGGCGCCACCGGCCGATGTAGGCGTCGATGGTGCAGACGATGCGAGACCCGTCGTCGTCGATCGAGATGACGCCGTAGCGGCGCCTGCCCGGTGACGTCGGCACGTACCGGCCACCGAGCCGGTAAATTTCGTCCTGTGGGGACCCGGACGCTGAATCGATGCTGGCGGCGATGATCACGGGGAACCCGCCCCATTTGTTGCCCGTCCCGTCGTCGATGGCGAGCGCGTGAACGTCACCGGACGTTTGGATCATCCGGTGGAGCCAGCCCTTCGAGGCGTCGCCACCGGGAGCGCGCAGCATCTCGACGAGGCGCCGCCGCTCGGTCGAGAAGACGGCCCAGGAGTCGTCGCTGGTGCCCATCCACTGGCTCGGCATGTGCCACGCGAGGAACTCGGCGGTCGACGTGGAGAGAAGGTCTTCCATCCACGCGAGCTGCGCCGCGCCGAGCATGGTCTTGCTCGGCCCATCGGCGGTCGTGTTCGGGCTGCGGTCATAGCGGACGTCGGAGACGATGTGCAGGACACGGCCCCGCTGGAACGAGTGGTAGATGGCGCCGCTGGCGGGGAGCGGGTGGTGGGGGACGCGCTCGCGGTACACCTGCGCCGCGGACGCACGGCCAGGGCTGGTGGAGTCGGAGTCGTTGGGGCCGAAGTCGTGATCGTCCCACTGGTAGACGACCGGGATCTGTCGGAGGTGCCTCGACATGTTCGGGGTGCTGCCAGTGTGGAGCACCGCGTCGTAGGCGTCCCGGTATGGGGCCGCGCTCGCTGTCGCGATGTTGGCGTAGTGCAGGTCCCCGCCCTGGACGACGAAATCGGGGTCAACCAGGTCGGTGATGATGTTCAGGACCGGGTGGTTGCTCGTGTAGGGCTGCGCTCCGGGGAACCGTGGCGTCAGCCCGGCACACGTCCACGTCGCGAACCGGTACGACTCCGGTTGCCCGGCAGGGCCACGCGCCGTGCGGAACCGGCCCTTCACGAGGCCATCGACGGTCCCGGACGTCTCGATCGCGCACCAGTACCGCACTCCCGGCGTGAGACCGGTGGCGTCGAACGTGGCGACGCCCTGAGCGTCGACGCTCGTCGCGGGCGTGAACGTCGGCTGGGCGAGGTCCTGCGACACGCTCACCGCCAAGCGCGGCGCGGTGCCGGTGACCTTCCCGCGCACGCGAACCGTGTTGTGGGTGACGGCGCCGACCCACATGTCCACAGTCGCCACTACGCGACCTCGGTCATGGTGAGGGTCTGGTCTCGCATCGACGGCGACACCATCCGGTACGCCTCGTCGACGCGGGTGAGGACCACGCGGGGAATGCCCATGCCAGGGTGCCAGCCAATCTCGGTAGGGGTCTCGGTGAGCTGGAGCGCGGTCAGGCGCGCGTCGGGGTCGGGGACGATCTCGGCGGCGATCGCCGCGTCACCCTGGAGCGCCCACGCCCGGCCGGTGGAGTCGGTGCGGGCGGGTGTGGAGGAGTCGTCGCCGATGACCCACGGTCCGGTCGGGGTCCAGTCGGCGGCGGCGACGAGCGTCCCGCCGATGCCGTTGCGGACCTGCGCGGCGTGGTAGACACCGGACGCGGGGGCGTCGCCGACGGCGTTCGTTCCGACGTACAGGGGCGCGGTCGAGGGGTGGATGGCGGTGGTGCCGGTGCCGGTGATGTCGTCGCCGAGCTGGACCCATGTCGGGGTCGCGTCGGTCGAGTAGTAGAGCCGCGCGGTCCAACCGCTCGCGCCGTTGTCGACGTCGAGGACGCCGCGCAGCCACGTCACCTGACCGTCAGAGACCGGCAGCGGGACAGTGGATTCGGCGCGGTGGAACGTCGCGTTCGTGCCGTCGGCCGTCCACGACAGCGCGAGCCGCCCGTCTTGGCGGACGACGAGTTCGTACCCGCGCTGATCCCCGGCGCCGACGTACTTCGCCATCACGACCTGCTGGATACCGGTCACCCACCGGTCGAGCCCGGCGCGGACCCGAAGGTCGATGTCACCGGTGACGGTGAGAGCGGCGTCGTGCGGGGTCATCGCGTGCCCGCCCCTCATCTGCGCGGCGTGGGTGAGGTCGCCAACGGCGATCTCCACGAGCACACCGGCAGCACCAGCGGGCGCCGTCCCGGTGACAGTTCGCCGCCCGGTCCCGAATGGGGACATGTCGCGCCCGACCTCGATCCCGTCGGCGTCGACCCACACCAGCGCGATCCGGCCGGACGCATCGGCCAGCCAGTACGCCGCCGTGTAGGGACGGCCTTCGATGACAGGCACCGGGTCGGGGGCGCCGTCGCGTACGGGGACAGTGAGGATGCGCGCCGGGCCGATGCTCGCGGCGAACCTCGCGCCGTCGGCCACCAGCGGACCGGTGACGGCGAGCGCGGACGCGTCGTCGGCGAGGTGCCTCCACGGCTCCGGGCCGAGACCCGCCGCGGCGACCATCGGCGGCAGCATGTTCAACGCGGCGGCCATCTTGTCGTACCAACGCCACGGCGGCGGCCCGTACACGCCCTGCTCCAGGGCGATGAGGCCCGCAACGTCGGCGGGCGAGCCCGCAGTGATGCGCCACTCCCACGACCGCCCCGCTTCGGGCGCTCGCTGCGCGACGGTCAGCCCCGACAGGAGCGTCACCGTCGAGGTCGGGCGGGTGTGGGTGACGGGTAGCGGCCCGCGCGGCGAGCGCACTTCAACCATCGCCCCGAGCGGTCCGATCAGTGTGGACATACGGTCAGCCTCCCCATGCGAGTTCGCGGTTTCCCTGGTCGGTCGCGCGGGCGATCTCGCGGGAGTCGACCTGCACGGACGTGGTGATGGGGCGGTCGGTCATGGCGTCGGCGAGCCGTCCTATGTCCTGGTCGGACAGTGACACGGTGGCGGCGGCCGGGGTGTACGCGGCAACGGGCGTGACCGTCGCGGGCGCGAAGCTCGGGACGGCGGCCGTGGACATGACGGTTGCGGCGGCGGTGACACCAGAGACGCTGCGCCGGATGCCCTCGGCGAGGCCCTGCCCGATGAACTCGCCGTAGCCCATCATGAGCCGCGACGGCGACGCGATCCCGAAGAACTCCAGCACGGCGTCGCCCATATCCGAGAGCAGGCCCCAGATCCAGTCCATGACGGCCCCGGCAGCGTTCTTCATGCCAGATAGAAGGCCGTCGATGACGTTGGCACCGGCGTCGAGGAGCCACCCGCCGACGTCGCCGAGCGCTCCGAGTACTTGCCCTGGTAGGGATCCGGCCCACGCGAGGAGGGACGCGCCGGCGTCAATCGCGCCGGACAACAGCCCGCCGAACCACTCGGCAGCGAGGCCGGGGAGGCCCGCGAACCACAGGAGCCCGTTCACGATGCCGTCGATGGCGGTGGTGAACGTCGCGGTGATCCCGGCCCAGATCTCGGTGAAGAACGCGCTGATGCCGCCCCAGATCGTCACGGCGAGTTCGGACACCCACGTCCAGGCGGCGGTCAGGCCGGTCACGATCTCATCCCAGTAGTAGATGATGAGGCCGACGGCGGCGATGACGGCGGCGACAACCCACGCGATCGGGCCGAGGCCGATCACCCACGCGGCGGCCATTTTGAGGCCGTTCGCCATGCTGACGGCACCGGCCCAGACCCATTTGGCGCCGATGAGCGCGAGCTGTGCGAGCTGGACGGCTGCACTGCCGAGCGCGGCACCTCGGGTGGCGAGCCATGCTCCGGCGACCTTCGCAGCGTTGATCATGCTGGTGATGCCGAGGAGTTTCCACGCGAGTCCGAGCGCCAATAGCCCGGACACGACGGACTGGATCGGGCCGGGCAGCGCAGTGAAGACGTTGGCGATTCCGCCGATGACGGACGCGACACCGGGCAGGATCGTGAGGAGGTCGGAGGCGACCTCCGATACGAGCGTCAGGACCGAGGCGATCTGCTCCTGGCCCTCCACTGAGGTCACCCACGTGGCGATGGACGCCGTAATCTGCTCAATCGTGTCGAGAACGCTCGAACCGTCTGCGGCGCCGAAGATCCCACCGAGAGTTCGGACGACGTTGCCGCCGATGCTCCACAGTTGCGCGAGCGCCTCGCGCGCGGTCGTCACCCACGTGACGGCCTGACCTGAGGACGCAATCTCGGACATCCACTCGCCCCACCGGGCCATCGTGTCCCCGATGGACTGCCCGACCGAGCCGAGGCCCGGCACGAACGCGCCGATCAGGTCCATGACGCCCCGTAGGAGCGGTTGGACGCCACTCGCGGCGCCGTCGATCGCGTCGCCGACGCCGCCGAAGAGTGCCGTGAGTTGGGAGATAGTGCGGCCTTGCTGCGCGAACACTGCGACTTCGGCAGCCATGCCGCCCAACGACCCACCGACATCGGACAGGCCGGAGCGGAGCGGGCCGGACAGCGCCTCGGACAGCCCGTCGACCTCTTCGGCGACGGGCGCGAAGAACGCCGATTGCACCTCGTCCTGGAGACCGTCGAACGTCGACACCAGCTCGCGCACAACGCTTCTCGCGGACGCGGGCAACTCTGACAGCGCCTCGTTGAACGCCTCCACGTCACCGGACAGTCCGGCGCCGATCGCGTCGCCGACGCCATCGAGGGACAGCGCGAGCGCGCCCACCGCGACAGCGGCAGCGCCAGCGGCGACCGGGAGCGCGGCGACGATCCCGACCGTTGGCGCGAGTGCCGCACCGAGGTGGATCGCCGACGACGCGAGGATCCCCAGGCCGGCGACGGTCGCGAGCCGGTTTGCGGCCTTGTGGATGTCGTCGAGTCCGAGCGCGACCGGTTTCAGCCCGAGCGCGGCTTTCTCGCCTTCGGACGCGAACCGGCCGCTGAGGGTGCGGAGGCGGCCCTGTGCGTCCAGCTGGAAGCCGCGCATTCGCAGCTCGGCCTCATCGAGGCCACGCTTGAAGGGCTTGGTGTTGGCGTCGATCGTCGCGCTCAACTCGCCGAGGTCGAGAGCCATGCAGCGTCACCTCCTCGGGAGTTTCGGCGTCTTCGGCGCCTCGGGCGGGTTGAGGACCCTGTGGATCCGGGTGTCGGCGGCAAGGAGCCCGGCGATTCGGCGGCGGAGCCACGACCACGGGCGCTCGCCGAGGATCGAGGAGCCGGTGTCTATTCCGTATTCACTGTGGAGGTCGCATTGGACGACGAGCCAGTGTGTGGTCAGGAGGTCTGCCCACGTCGGCCCGCCGCTGACGGTTTCGAGACCTTCGTACGAGTCCCAGAGCCCGCTTTCCTCGTCGTATTCGCCGACACCCCGGACGCCCGGCGGGAGCCCGGCTTGTCGGGGGTCGGCTCCGCTTCCCCCTGGTCGTCACCGGCCGCCCACACCTGCTCGGCAGCGTCGAGGCCGCCCGCGATCCACGCCATGACCGTGCGGAGCACCCGCTGTACGTCGCTCCACAGGACACCATCGGACATCAGGTCGTCCCACGCGTCTCCAATCAGGCGTTCGGCGAGGTCGCGCTCTTCGACGTCGCTGAGAACCGCGTCGTCGACCGCCACCGGTTTCCCGGCCTTAACAGCCTTCGCGGCCCTCGCTCCGATCTCCATGAGCCGTACGACGGTCGCGCCGAGCGCGGCATCCGGTTCATAGACGCGGTACGTCTGCCCGTTGACGGGCAGGTCGATGTGTTCGCGCTCGCTGACGCGCTCTTGAAATGCCACGTCAGGCCGCCGGGTTCACTATGAGCGTGCGGCGACCGTTGCCCGACAAATTGACCGTCACGGATTCCAGGTCCGTCGTCGAACCGCCCTCGGGCTCCCACGACACGGCCGCGAACCCGGTATAGGCCTCCGGCCCGCCGAGTTTGTTGTACCAGCGGACGTGGACGGTGCCGGGCGCTCCGAACTGGTCGCTCGCCGCGCGGATGACCTCCTGTCCGGGGTCGTTGGCGCCCGATGAGATGCCCCGCTTTCGCAGCAGCTTCGTCTCAAGCGCCCACTTCAGCTGGGTCTTGACCTCGCTGGCCCACCCATCGCTGTCGTAGTCCGAGTCGTCCTCCATGTTGGATTCGATGGTCGGCTTCAGCTCGCCCATGCCGCGGACCTTCAGCCACGTCGGCGTCTCGGGCGTACCGGAGTCGACGTCGAGCGCCCAGTCTCGCGCGAGGCCTGCCACGAGCTGCTCGGTCGCGCTCGCCGCCTCGAAGGTGATGGCGCCCGTGGCAGTGACGGAACCGGGGTTGAGGACGACGTTCGCGGCGCCCGCGGTACCGGCCGGGGCGAGCGCCTTGATGAGCGTCGGCGACAACGCTTCCCATGCGGGGGATGCGGTGCCGCCGATGAGGACGCCGGTCACGGTGTCGAGGTCGGTGCCGGTCACGTAGTGGTAGGTGCCCCCGGTGGTGGGGGCGGTGTCCGGGGTGACCCCGGTGATCGCGATAGCCATGGTGCGTGTCTCCTATTCGGGACGGTGGGGGGACGGCCAGGCCGTCTGTACGTAGTAGTTGTCCGTGTGCTCGCCGCGCTCGTTGGCGTCGAGGCCGAGGACGGCTCCGGACTGCCAATAGATCTGCGCCACGTGGATGCCGCTGAGGACGCGGTGTGAGAGCCCGTCGAGCGCGGTGAACACGGCATCTCGCAGGCTCATGAGCGTTCGGGGGTCGCGGGTGCCACGCGTTCGGACCTGGAGGCCGACCGTGACATCGGTTGTGCCGTAACCGATCGACACCGGGTAGGGCGTGATCGTGACCGCGCGATCCGGCGAGGCTGGAACGGCGGCGATGAAGATGCCTGCCGCGTCGGGCGGGTAGCCCCCGGTCGGGTTCCATTCGGCGACGCCAGCATCGGCGAGGTACTCGGCGACGCCCTCTACGAGCGCAGACGTAACCACAACCCACCCCCAGACATGCGAAAGCCCGGCACAACGGCCGGGCGAAGTGGACGAGTGGTCAGGTTGCGGTGGTCTTGCGGACGGCCGCAGCGATGAGCGCCGCCATCGTCGGCCCCTCGGAGTTCATGGGACGTTCGAGATATTTCGCCGAGCGCCCGGCGTCATGCTGGTAAGTCAGCTCCTCGTGCTGGCGGACGGCGTAAACGGTGTCGTACGAGACGGCCGCCTGGAGCGCGCCCTCGTCAACCGACACCCGGCCGGATCGTTCGAGGGTGCCCTCTTCGAGCGGGACGAGTCGCCGGGATGCTCCGAGGAGATGTTCCGCAGCGAGCCGGAGCCCGTCCGCGGTTGCCTCCTCGATGATCGCCGACACCTGCTTGCCGTTCCATTCCATGCGGACAGCCATACCGATACCTCTTATCTACGGGCTATTGGCAGACGATCTCAACGTGATCCGGTGTCGGTGCGCCCGCGCCGTGGTGGACGCGAACCGCGATCACCGTCGTCGCCTGCCCTCCGGGGAGGGTGAGGCGCGCGCCTTGCCCGCACTCGGTCCCGGTCGGCGCGTACACCGTCGTCTCCGACAGGGCCTCCACGCCGTCGAGGTCCAGGACCCGGCGGCGCCGCGCTTCGACGTACGCCGTGACCGAGGTGGGCGGCCCGTAGGCGGGGCCGTATGGCGTCTCTACGCGCTCCCCGATCTGCACGGTTGGAAGGTCCGGCATGACGCCCGCGAGCACAGCCAGCATGTCCACTGTCAGCACACCCCCGGCACGCCAGGGACGAGCCCGGCCAGTTGCAGGATCGCGTACGCGCGAGCGAGACCCGGCGTCGTCGACGTCGACGAGCCTGGTGTTCCCGGCGAGCGCCTGGTCAGCTGAGCCGACCCGATCGCCACCGACGACCACGGACCCGCACCATCACCGGTCGTGTCCCCGTCGGTCCGGGCGGCGGCGGCGAGCGCGCACGTCGCGTCCGCGCTCGCCTGCCGCTGCTCGGGGTCGGATGGGTAGCCGTCCTCGTCGGTCGCGTACCGCGCCGTCAGGAGGAGCGACCCGACCTCGGTCGACGCTGCCCGGAGTGCCTGTGCGGCACCGGGAGGCGGGGCGTCGAGGCCGAGCCACTCGGCGTACTGGTCGGGGGTCGCGTAGACGAGCACGGTCAGTCCTCTTCGGGTTCCGCGGTCGCGTTCTCCGCCTCAGCGGCGGCCGCGATCAGCTCCGCCTTCGACATGGCCTCGGCCTCCGCCTGGTCGTCGCCGCGCACCGCGACAAGGTAGGCCACCCACTCCGGCTTGTTCGCCGAGAGGGGGGGCCGATCCATCGGGTCCGCCGTCGTCGGTTGGGGGGCGTCGACGCAGACCCACGCGGGGTCAGCGGCGAGCGCCTTGTCCTCATCAGAGCCGGGGGCGACACGGACGCGCTCGGCGACGTGCCGCCCGGCATAGCGCTCGTACGTTGCCACGGCTACACCGCCAGCCCGGTGAGGACGCCGTGGGCGCGCTCGTTGCCGTACTTCAGACCGATCTCGCCATACAACTGCACCGCATCCGACGCGCCGGTCTTCGCCAGTTCCTCTTCAAAGAACACGCCCTTGCCGGGAATGTTCATGAACACGGGCATCAGCTGCTCCAGCGAGGACACGATGATGACGTCCTGGGGGACGTGTCGGTCCAACATCACGTTGAGGGTGCCGAAGTCGGTGAGGATCGTGTCCACACTGACGCCGCCGATCGTCCGCGACGTCTCCTGGAACTTGCCGTACGCGTCGGCGTACGCGTGCGTCAAGGCTCGCTTCTGCGTGCTGTTGACCAACAGGGTCGCGGTCTCCTGTTCGGTGATGCCGCCGTTGTCGTACACCATCTGCATGAGGTCGCCCACCTGGTCGGTGGTCAACGCGGTCGCCGACGGCTCCGTGAACGCCAGGCCCGTAGCTGTGCCGAGGGTGATGGCGGCGCCGCCCGCGCTCGACGCGACGCCGAACGTGTCGGTCGCGGCGGACACGACGTAGTAGACGCGGCCCGCGACAATCCCGGTGGCGGTGGAGGTATCGGTGAACACGATCCGGTCGCCGTTGGCGAGGCCGTGACCGGCCGAGGTGATGACGGTCGTCGCCGACGTCGCACCGGTGACCGAGGTGCCAGCGGCGATCCGGTTCGTCGTGATCGCTTGGAGGAGGCCGCGGGTGCGGCGCGCGGTGCCGTTCGTGGTCGGGTTGGCGTGGGTGCCGTTGATGAACGAGAAGTTCACGTCGAGCGCCACGCTCTTCAGGGCTTCGGCGATCTGCCAGTCCAACTCGTTGGTGACCGGGTTCGACCCGTCCACGCTGCGGAACGGCGCCGCGCCGGGTGTCTGAAGCTGCCCGAAAGCAGCCTGCTTCGTGTACGAGACCTCCACCTTTTCCTGGTGGATCTGGACGACGTTGCGGACGTTCGCGCGGACACGCGCCTCAGCGGTGGGGGCGGCGGCGCCTTCGACCTTGGTGCGCTGCGCGGGGTCGCGCAGGTCCGAGGTCTGCCACTCGAACTCGACGCCGGTGGTCTGGCCGCCACCGGTGAGGCCACCGATCGCGGACAACAGAGGCGTCGAGGACGGGGTGATGGCGAACAGCTCGCCAGCGTAGTTGGGCAAGGAAAAGGTCGTGCCCATTCCGGTGATACCGGCCATGGCTTACTCCTATGTTGAGGAAGCGGCGCGTTGCCGCTTGAGGCTGATGACCCGCTTGACGTCGCGGTTCTTCTGGGCCTCGGCGATCTGTTCGTCGAGGCTGGCGGGCGGAGGCGTTGGCGCTCCGCCGAAGTCCCCACCACTGCGGCCCGGCCCTCGCGAGGGGGCGAGCTTGGCGAGCTTGTCGACGGCGGCCGTAATGGCGGTGTCGTCAACGTTCCCGTCGTCGCCGAGGAATCGCGAGGCGTCCACGAGGTCGGCGAGCGCGTCGGAGTCGACGCCTTTCGCGGCGCACGCGGCGCGGAACTCGGCTGCGGCCAGACGGACGCTGTACTCGGTCGCGGCGGCCGTGCGGCCCCGCGTCTCGGCCTCGGCGACGGCCTTCTCTTGCTCGGACATTGCGGCCTTCTGGACCTTCTCCAGTTCGGAGGCGGCCTTGTTGTTCTGCTTGGCCAGCTTCTCCCACTTGCGGGCCTCGGCTTTCCAATCGGTCTCCTCCGCTGCGGGGGCGTCGGTAACCGGTGGGGCCGGGGGCGGTTGCGGGGTCGGGGGCGTCGATTCCTCGGTGTTGACAGTGGTGTCGGACATGTGCGCTCCCGTGCGGGATCGTGCCTCGGCCATGCGGCGTCAGCGGGTGGAATGGGTTGTGCGAACCGCCATGCGGCGGAAGTCTGAGTGGACACGCTGAGCGGACTGAATGTCCGACGTCGAGGCGCACCCGAAGCGGTACTAATTGGTCCATGGAAGACACATGGAGCACACGAGACTTGCCCGTTCTTGACGCCATCGTGCGTCGGACTGATCAGGGGCAGAGCGCGGTCCGCCCGAATGAGATCGAGCAAGACACCGGCTTTGACACCAAGACCGTGGAACGGGCGCTACGTGCGCTCGCCAGCGAAGAGCAAGACCTGTTTCTTGAGGTCGCGTGGGGCTTTGGGGGCGGAGCACCTACAGTCTTCGGCGCGACAGGACATGCGCGGCGACTTGCCGGGGCTTGGCCTACAGCGGACGTCCTGGCCGACCGGCTCATCCAGACAATGAAGGACATGGCCGATGCAGAAGAGGATGAGGAGAAGGCTTCCCGGCTGAAACGAACGGCTGCCTGGTTCGGAACGACGGCGCGCGACATTCTCGTTCAAGCGCTCGCCAAGGGGGTAACAGGCCAAATCGGTTAAGCGGGCCGGACTTCGTACAACGGCTCGTAGAACCGGGCTTCGAGAACAACACTGGCGGGTTCGCCGCGCTGATGCGCGAGCGCGTGGACCCGCCACACGTACGAGATGGCGCGGCCGGTCTCGCGGGCGTTCTCCTCGGTCGGCTCGGCCGCGTCGAATCCTGCGGCGTTCTCCCCGTCGGACCAGACGTGGCCCATGAGGATGCCGCGCTTGTACAAGGCGATGCGGCGCACGGGTTTCGTCGTGGTGCGGTCGTAGCCGGGAGCGCTCCCGGATGGTACGGGCGCCATGTCGCCCCAACGGTTCTCGTCGGTCACGTGTAGCCCTTCCATGCGTCGCGGTACGGGTCTGGTGTCCAGTCTGGCGCAGGTGTCCAGGAGTCGTCCGCGAGGAACTCGGCTTCGATGTACCAGGATGTGTGCCTCTGGTAGACGTCGTGGACGATGAAGCGGGCGTTGCGGCCAATGACGACCTCACGTTCATCTGTGCCGAACTTCGAGATGGGCATGACGTTCATTGCCGAGAATCCTTGCGGCACACGGAACATCCAGTAGATCTGCCCTGAGAACGCCGCCCTCGCACCGACTGAAGCGCTCGTGAAGCCTTTCTCGGTGAACGTCTTCCCGATGAGTGCTTTCATGCTGGCTGTGTCGTAGGTGTCGGCGCCGAGGCTTTTCGCGACGGACGCGCCTACTCCGCGATGGACGATGATCGATTCCGGGAGCGACGCTTTCGCGAACGCGGAATCAAGGTCGCGAAGGAGCGCCTCGTATTTCGCCTGGTCTGGTGGTTTCTGCCAGTCCCGCAACGCGTTGTTGATCATGCTATAGCTGGAGCCGGTGTACGCGACGACGGCGCGGCGTTCGTCGTCGGTGAGAGTCGGCATCGGTAGTTCCGCCATCGCCCACGTAACGGCATCGTCATTGTGCGTGTCGCGTCGGCCGGACTGCATGCCGGGTGGGCCTGCGGTTGCGCGCCGTTCCAGTTCGGCCCACAGTGCCCGAAGTGTTGCCGCGCGCTGTTCGTCCGATTTGATCTGTCCGAGGCGGCGTCGGACGTACTTCACCGGGTCGCCAGCGGTGCGGAGCTTCTTCAGGAACGTCGGGAACTTCGGATCGCTGGCGCCGGTGTCGGCGAGCGCGGTGAACCGGTCGAGCGCGGCGGCGATCTCGTCTGCGTCGTCCCCGGTGGCGGTGGCGAGCGCGTCCGTCAGGCCCTGGATGGTTGTGTCGTCGTCGACGTCGAGGAGGCTCGATAGGCCAGCCTCCCCAGGAGCGGGAGGCGGCGGAGGTGGAGGTACTGGCGGTGGCGGTGGCGTGGGGGGAGCGCTCGGCGGTGGAGGCGGAGGTGGGGGCCAGATCGCGCCAGCAGAGTCGTTGCTGCCAGCGGGCGGAATGTTCCCCGCGCCGATGCTCTCCCTGTAGGGGAGGCGTTTCAGTGACGGATGTTCGTCGAGGTGTTCGCGCATTGCGCCCTGCCAGCCGCGGACCTTCCGGCGAGCCTCCAGGCGCTCCTCGTCGTCGATGGCGGCGGCGGCGCGGGTCTTCCACTTCCTGATCTGGCGTTCGATGGCGCGTTGGCGTTGGCGTGCTTCGTCGCCGTCAGGGTCGGCCAACGGCGGACCAGGTAGGACGGTGACGCCCGGCAGGTAGGCGCTGATCGAGTGGCGGCAGTTCGGGTGGAACAAGCCCTTCGCGCGGGCTTCAGTGAGGGTGGCGGTCACGTTGACCGTGATGGTTTTGCCCGTGAGGACGTGCTCGATGTCGACGTGCCCGGACGGACCCGCGAGCGCGAGGACCTTGCCCTCGAACGGGCGGCACAGGGCGCATTCCTGCGGCGAGTTCGAGACGTACACGAGGGTGATGCCGGACGCGCTGAGCCGGTCCGCTTCGCCCTGCACAGCTGCTCTCTGGGTGACGGTGCGAACCGCCATCTCCACATAGCTGGAGAGCTGCCATTTCTTGCCGGAACGGTCGGTGAACCCGGTGATTCCTCTGTCCACGAGGCCTTGCCAGGCCGCTTGTGAAGCGGCTCTTCGTGTTTCGGCGCCGGTAAGGGTGCGGGTTGTCGCCGCAGCGATGACGGCACGGTAGGCGTCTTCGACGTCCCTGAGGATGTTCTGGCTCTTCTGGCCGACGTCGGCGGTGACGGCGCCAGCGAGCGCTTCGATCCCGCCCCACCCGGTGACCACGTTCGCCGCTGCTTTCGCGGCGCTCGCGATGTCGTCGGGCAGGAGCGCTCCCAGTGTCGTTGTGGCCGCTGTGGTTCCGGCCTGGTAGGCGGCGGCTACGGCTTCGCGGAGCGCGGTCGAGGAGTCGGCGGCGAGCCGCGCGGCGATGGCCTCGGCGGCCCTACGCAGATCCCGTGTGGCGGCCAGCTTCTGGACTGCCCACCCTGGGGGGTCGCTGTCGGGCCAGGTCGCGAGGTGTTTCGCGATCAGCCGGACCAGTGCCGCCTCGGCCTCACGGTAGAGGGCGACGACGCTCGCGGTGATCTGGTCGAGGTGGTCGGGGTCGACGGCCACGAGTCACCCCCTACGCGTCGGCGGGCGGCTGCTCGTCGGTCTCGGGGAGTTCGTCGGCGGCGAGCGCTCGCCCGAACATCTCGGGGTCTGCGGTGGAGGCGCCGTCTTCGTCGCGGATGCGTTGCACCTCAGCGGTGATCTGCTCGTCGTCCCAGTCGGGGTGGAGTTCGCGCACCTTCTCTTCGGTCGAGATGGCGCGGGCGGTGTGCAGTTCGCGGAGAGTCCGGGCCTGCGACTCCGGGTCGACAGCCACGCCGTCAGGCCACTCGATCGTCAGATCCGTGATGGGTGTGCCGTCGACTTCGGCCAGGACGCGCACGATGCTGTCCAATGCGGGCGCCCAGTACCTGACCTTCCGCGACCTGGTGATCATGTCTTTGCGGTCGAGCGAGTTCACCTCGGTCGCCGTCGCAGGGCCGCCCGTGTCGGAGTCGAGCCCGAACGACCGGCCACTGTAGCCAGCCGATGAGGTGATGTCACGCTTCAGCGCATCGACGACCCTCGCGTGTTCCTCGCCGCGGATCGTCGGCTGAATCAACTGGATGTCGAGACCCTGGTCTCCACCAAGGACGCTGACCGGCTCGTAGATCTCCTGGTCCACATCGAACGACGCGCCTTCGCCGGGGCCGTGCCCCTGGAGGTACTGGCGCGGGACGATGAGCCGGGCGCGGCCGAGGTCGACGTCTCGCATCCACGACGACCACGCGGCGTCGAGCTGGTCGAGCATTCCCTCCAGGCCGGAGTAGTCGGAGACTCCGAGCGCGCTCGCCTCGGGGAGGGAGCGCCAGATCCTGTTCGGCCTCACGTTCGGGACGTACGCGACCGCCAGGACGTCAAGCCCGGTGTCGACGGTCTCGGGGAGACCCGCGGTCTCGGGATAGTCCGAGAGAGCAACGCGGGTACCGATGTCGGTGACCGTGCCGTCATACACGCCGTGCTCAATCAGGCCGTCGCTGTGGTGCTCCAGGTGGCGGACGATCCTGGTGCCGTCGGACCAGATCGCGCGCCACACCGTGACCTCGTGCAGCTCTCCGTCGCGCCAGACAGGGACGGCGGCGTCGGGGTGGATGACGGTCAACCGGGTCGGGGTGTCGGTGCCCCACACGGCGCGCAGGTACACGCCACCGAGTGCGGCGCAGATCTCGGCGCCCTCCTGGAGCGCGGCACGGAAGGAGTC
The DNA here is from genome assembly GCF_965137155.1 of Stackebrandtia soli. Lineage (NCBI taxonomy): Bacteria > Bacillati > Actinomycetota > Actinomycetes > Glycomycetales > Glycomycetaceae > Stackebrandtia > Stackebrandtia soli. The sequence continues at coordinate 9,430 of NZ_CBCRZX010000046.1, read as the reverse complement.
GTCGAGGAGGTCATCCAGGTCGATGTCGGCGACGAACGTGGGCGGCTCACTGAAGAGGAGCGCGGCGGAGGCGCTCGCGATGTCCCCAGCGAGGGGATAGTGAACGCGGTTCCGGGCCGGTTTCCCAGTCCCGACGACCTCGCCCCAGAACCAGCGCCGCACGTACGTGGCGACACGGTGGATGATCCCGCGCAGTCCCGTCGGAGCGCGTCCGCTGTAGACCTGGCTGATCTGCTCGGGATCGCCGGAGTACCAAGCGGACCATTCGTTGATCTTCGCGTTGACCGGGTTGAGCTGTCTCGGTGGCCATTCGGCGCCGGATGTCGGCAGAGGCACGGGCGCACCTCCTATGCGGCGAGCGCGACGTGGGGTTGCCAGATCGCGCGAGTGGTGTGGATCGCGTACCGGAGCGCGTCCAAGCTGTGGTCGTCGGCCTTGATCGGCTTGTCTTCGCCGCGCTCGGCCGCCTGGTCGTCCCACGAGTAGCCGGGGAGTTCATCGAGGAGGCCCTTGCAGGAGCGGTGGATGCGGAGCCGGTCGGCGCCGAGCACGGTCGAGACGGTGCGGATGCCGTCCAACACTTCGTTCGAGCCGGGGGTGACGATCAGCCCGTCGTGGTAGAGCTGCGCTCGCATGGACGCGGCGGACGGGTCGACGACGACGTACTCGGGCGCGATCCCGGTCTGCCCTGCGACGGTGATCCCCGCGAGCCATTCGCGGATCGCGGCGGACTGCTGCGCGTCGGTGAGCTGCTTCAGTTGGCGTTTCGAGTCGTATCGCCACTCGGCGGCGGCGTACAGGCGACGGTCGGCGCCGAGTCCGAGGAGGACCGCAGACGTGGGGTTGGTGGTGCCGTAGTCCAGGCCGACAGCGAGCCATGACGCGATCGGCGGTAGCTCGGCGACGACGTGGGTGGTCTCGTCCCACATGTCGTAGACGGCGCCTTCGGCGAGGCACCAGTCTCCGAGGATGAAACGCCGGTACCACAAGCCGACGTACTCCGCCTTCAACGCCTTCACGTAAGACGGGTCGAGGGCGGGGTTGTCGTCCAATGTGAAGTGCCACGTCGCCAGGTCGAGTTCACCGCGGCGGAGGATGAACGACTTCCGCAGCCAGTGCGCGGGGCCGTCGGGGTTCGTCGTCGCCAGTAGGCGAGCGCCGGGGACGCTGAGCCGCGCGAGGAGCTGGTTAAAGAAGCTCTCCGGGACGAGTGTTGCCTCATCGACGTACGCCAGATACGCGGTCAGGCCACGGATGCGGCCCTCAGCACGAGCATCAGATGCGCCGACGAGGTGAACGGTCCGGCCGAGGATGACCGCGGTTGTTGCACCTCGGGTGTGGTGGATCTGGCCGGCCACGATCCCGAACAGGGCCGAGTCCTGGAGAGGTTCGATCACGTTGCGCTCGATCGTCTGGAGCGTCCGCCCAACCACGAGGATGAGCCCTTGCGGCGGTGCGTCCGCGATTCCGATGAGGAACGCGATCAGCGACGCGATGGTCTTACCACTTCGGACGGCGCCACTCCACACGGAAATTCGCGCATCCGTGGACTCCGCTATCGAGCGGATCTGCTTACGACTGAGGAGTTGCGTCGCGCTCGTCAGGTTCATCGAGGTTCCATGCGGCGACCTTCAGGGCGTCGCCGAGACCGGACAGGAGCGACCGGGCGGCGCTTGAGGCGTCTTCGACGTCGGTGACGCGCTCGGCAGCCGTCGTGTAACTGGAGACGGCGGCGGCCAGGTCACGTTCATCGCGGGGCGCCGGGTCGTCGGTTCGGATCGTGATCACCTCACCGGTGACGGTCGCGGTCTTCGTGACGAAGGTGTCGGCGTCGAGGCGGTCGAGGATCGCGTGAGCCCGCTGGAGCGTACGGAGCGCGAGCCGGGATCGGAGGTCTCGGACGTCGGCCTGTCGAGCCGCCGTCGCGTGAAGCGTCTGCGAACGTTCGAACGCGTCGGCCGGTCCGTTCTCGTCTTTGAGTTTGGAGACGGTGCTGGGGCTGACGCCGTGCTTGGTGGCGATGGCGCGGCAGGCGAGCTTCCCGTCTCGGATGTCCGCGAGGATCGCGTCGCGCTTATCGCTGGGAATGCGGGGAGGCAAGGAGCACCTCCCACTATGGTCGAACCATGGAGAACCCGAAAGTCCCGAAGACCTGGGCGGAAGTTCGGGCGCTTCCGGATGACGAGCTTGTTCGCCTATACGACTGGAAAGCCGAGACCACTGCGACTGGACTCTCGTTCTACCGGGACGAGTTGCGGCATCGGGAAGAGATGCGGTTCATTGCAGAAGCGCAACGGGCAAGCCGTAGAGCCGCGAGGTACACGACGGCTTCGTTCTGGGTAGCTGTGGTGGCTGCGCTGATTGCTCTTGCGGCTGTCCTATTCGGGTAGGGCCGCCGAGAGCGGCGGCGGCCCTTGTCGTTCGGTTACACGGACCAAGATCCTGCATCGTCCACTGCGAATGGAAAAAGTCGGCGGAGGACAGACCTCTACCGACTACTTACACCAATGTGACACACGTGTTCGATGAGGTCAAGGCGGGGTCGGAACTTGACGTCATGCCGCCACCGTGACGCGGGATGCGAGGTTGAGGGCGTCGCCGATGCGGTATGTGGGCCTGCCGTCGGGCGTACGCCCCTTCGCGATGATGCGGCGCCGGGTCGCCCATTGCCGGACGGTCGCAGCGTTGACCGGTGCTCCCCAAGCGGTGAGAACGTGCGCCAGGACGTGCGCGGGTTCGAGCTGATCGAGGACGAGTGACACGAGCCAGGCGCGGCGCTCGTCGGTGGCGTAGCTGGTGCCGCAGTCGGGGCACTTCACCCAGGGAGCGCCGCGTACGGCCCGTAGGTCGCGCTCGCATTGCCCCTCGTCGGCGAGCGCGCCGCATGGTCCGACGTAGACGAGTTCGGGCGGGGCGTCGAGCGCTCGACGAAGCTGCCGGGCGGCGTCGTGAAGTTCGTCGAACACCTCGGCGGCGTACTCGCGGTGCCGGAGCCACGGGACCTGTGCGGCAAGGAATCGCGCGATCTCGGGAACGGTGTCGGTCGGCGGGTCGATGCCGCGCTCCTCCAGGATGTCGCGCGCCCACGTCGTCAAGGTGTTGCGGATGACGTCGCCGACCTCGGAAGCGGATGGGCTGTACGGAAGTGGTTCTTCTGCCGAGGGTCGGCCGCCGGTGCCGTCGCCGTAGTGGGCTTGGCGGGCTACCACGGTGTCCAGATCGCTTGCGTTGTCGGCGATCCACGCGAGCGCGTCGGCGAGTCGGGTCGAGCAGGGGTGGCAGACGAGGGCCGCGTCAACGGCTGGTTGATCACACTGGACACATGCGGACATGACGACCTCCATACGCAGCAGAGCACCTGGGGATATTTTCCCAGGTGCTCCACACTGCCCTGTCGCGTGGTCTGTCAGGTGTGGTCGGAGACGTAGTCATCGACGAGGCCCTGGTACTCGGGGCAGTACGCGGCGACGGCTGATCCCGTGGCGGCGCCGATCGCGGCGGCGCTGACGTCGCTCGTGACGCCCTGGGCCATGATGTCGCCGACGGACACTCCCCGGTCGAGGGCGTCGCAGATGGTGTGGCCGAGGGTGATCAGCGCGGCGTCGGTGACCGCGTTGAACTCGCTGCCGGAGAGGGACCGGACGGTCGCGACGTATGCGGCGTCGAGGTCGAGGGCGCTGGTCTGGGCGTTCTGGGTGGTGGGCGGGTAGGTGGGCGGGTCGTCGCTGCTGGCGGCGATTCCTGCGAGGCAGAGGATGCCGGTGAGGATGATCGCGGCGACGATGCCGATGGTGCGTCCGGTGGTGGGCGGGTCGGTGGCCTCGGACGCCGGGGCGGGCGTCTCGGTGGGCTCGGGCGTGGGCACGGTGGGCTCGGACATGTCAGCACTTTCTACTGTGGTCTGGCGTGCCGGGCCAGGGGCTCTGAATCGATTGTGTGCCAGGCGATGCCGGTCGACATCGCCTGATCGGGTGGTCCGTCAGTTCGAATCGTCGGGGCGGATGATCTGCGCGGCGATGATCGCTTCGATCTCGGCATCTTGGACGGCGAGGCGCTCGGCGTACATGCGGGTGAGGGCGGGCCGTAGTTCGTCGCCGTGGGCGGAGGCGAGCGCGGACACCATGAGGTGCATGGCTTGGATGACGGGCCTGTCGTACACGGCGCGGTCGGCTCCGTCCGTGGCAACGGCGATGACAGCGGTCCACCCGTTGTCGGTGAGGCGCCACGCCTCCACGTCGTCGGGGACGGGTTCGGCCAGTCCGAGCGCCTGGAGGTCCAGGAGGACGTAGTTCGCGGTCTCGTCGTCGTCGTCGAATACGAGCGCGATCACGTAGTCGGCGACGTGTTCGTCGGTGAGGAGCATCAGGAGCGCGAGGCGCTGGTCTTGGCTGAGGTCCATCATTGTGGTTACTCCTGTGCGGGTGTCGAACCAGGACGGGAGGGGGACCACGCCGTCTATCGGCTGGCCGTAGTCCCCCGGCATGCTGGTCATATGTGGTAGGTGACGAGGGCGAGCGCTGCTGTGGGCGGGAGGCTGTCGATATAGGCGTTCGCGTCGACGTCGTACGCGTATCGGTCGGGGTAGTCGGCGCTGTCCATCCACGCCCCGTCGAGGGTGAGCGTCGAGGAGGTGGTGACGGCGGCGGCGCGGTACCGCTCGACGTAGCCGACCTCGTCGACGTCGACTTCCTCGACCGGGGAGTGATCGGGGTACGCGTCGCGCTGCGCGCGGAAAATGAGCTGGTCGGTGTACTCGCGGCGGGCGTCCAGCCACGCCATCTCGCCGGAGACGACCCGGCTCGCGTACTCGTCCCACGGTGTCAGGGGCGCGCAGGTGGCGCGGAGGCTGAGCCAGTGCTGGTATCGGTCCTCGGCGGCGGCGACGACGGTGTGGCGCATGCCGTCGATGTCGAGGTCGGCGAGTAGTCCGGCGTCGACACGGCCGGTGCCGTCGCGGAGGCCGAAATGTACCTGCTGCGCGCGGAGACCCCAGTAGTCCCATTTGGACCGGGGGTTGTATGTCGACACGGCGTAGGCCCGGTCGGTGTCGGGGTCGTAGTGCATCTGCACCTCGTCGGGGTACCGCTCCGTGTGGAGGCGGACGACATCGGCCCAGGTCGGTGCCTCACCGAGGCGCTCGGCCCAGGCCGCGCTCGCGGCGAAGCCCTCGCGCTGCTCTTTGTGGGTTTTGCCGCTGTCGTGACTGGACCATCCCAGGTATCCAGGCACGTACGTCTTCAAGCCGGTGCCGTCGCGGAGGTGGTCGCGGTCGCGGCGCGCTGCGGTGACGAACCAGTGGCCGGAGGGGTCGCCGGTCTCGTAGTTGCGGTACGGCGCGACCTCGGTGGTCTCGTCGAACGGCGCGAGCGCCTCACCGAGGCGATCCATCATGTTGTCGAGGGCGGGGAGTGCGACGAGTACGTGGAAGTGCATTGCGGTGTCTCCTTTGTGGGGTGCCCGGCCCCTCCGTGCGGGGCCGGGCGAGCGGGGTGGTTAGTGCTGGCTCGCGGACTCAGGTCGACCGAACGTGATGGTCACCTCGACGTCGCGTCCGGGGCAGGTCGACACGGGGTCGGCGTGCGCAGTGGTGGGGTCGCAGTCCGGGTCGATGACGATGCCGGCGGGCCACGCGATGCCGACTTCTTGCATTCGTCGGAGTAGGGCCGGGAGTTTGTCTCCGCCAGCGTCGTACAGGTCGAGATAGTCGCCGTCGGCGGTGTCGGGGGCGTTTCCCGCGAGGTCCCACGCCTCCTGGGCTAGGGCCGGGTCGACGTCCGCCCAGGCGCGCGGCATGTCCCCAGTGCTCTCGTCGTCGTCGTGGATTTCGTTCGAGATGGCGAGGAGCCGGACCACGACCTGGTGGCAGGTCGTGCAGGTGGTGAGGTGGTCGCGTCCCCATGGGGTGAGGTCAACGACGTCGGCCGCCCCTCCACAGTGGGGACATTTCGTCATGGTCTGGTCGTTCATGGGGTCTCCTCCGATCGGTGGTGGCCGGGGCTTGTGGCCCCGGCCGGGCGATCGATTAGGCGGTGAGAGCGTCGACGATCTCGGCGACGGTGCCCTGACCGAGGACGACGTGGCCGAGGACGAGTCCCCAGGTGCCACCCAGGGGGGTGATGCGGGTGCCGTCGGCGAGGTCGACGCCGCCGGGGGTGGCGGTGGCGGTGATTCCTGCGGTGGCGAGCTGGGCGGCGATGTCCTGGGTGGTCATTTGTCCTCCTGGGCGACTGAAGTGATGTCCCCACCGTACCTTGTGTGGTGTATGATCGCACACTAGAATTACAAGGTAAACCCAGATAGATCCGAAAGTAGGATATACGTGGTGAGTAGAATCCTTCGGCGAGCGGCTACCCTCCTGGGTGTGACCACCGTGCCCAAGCCCGACCCGCGCATTCCGCCGCTCGTCAGCCTCCGAGAGGCTGCCCGCATCCTCGGCAAACACAAGAACACGGTGCTGAAACGCGCCCGCGCGGGCCAGCTTCAGTGCGCCCGCGTTGACGAGGACGGCGAGTGGGTATTCGTCCGTTCCCACATCGAATGGGTCGCAAAGAAAGAAGCGAGGGAGGATGTGTCGTGACCGCACAAGCCGTGTCCCACACACACGAGACGTGCCGCCATGAGTTCTATTCAATGAGCTGTGACGAGTTTGAGCAGCTGATTCAGCGGGCTAACGATCGATGCGAAATCTGCTCCGTACCAAGCCATGCGACCAAGCACGGAAAGCTCCACATCGACCACGACGCTCGACTTGGTAACTGGGCCGTTCGCGGCTTGCTCTGTTCGAGGTGCAACACCTTGTTGGCCAATGGAACGGTGTTTCGCCCCGAAGCGGAACGGTATTTGGGCAACGTTTGGCGAACAGAATCCAGCCATGATCGTGCTGTGTTTCGCCCGGACCCATGGACAGCGTGGAAAGAACAACTTCGCCTTCTCTCCGCTCGACCTGTTGATCGTGCGGCTCGCAATGTCGCGATCGTCCAGGCCACCCGCGAGGGAATGCGACAACGAGACATCGTGGCCGCGACCGGCCTCAACCGCGAGCAGGTCCGCCGGATCGTGCGCACAGCCGAGGCGGGCGAGGAGTAGGCCGGCGTCACGGCTCGGCCCTCCCCGCAACGCGGTCGTTCGCGGTGGCGCGGGTCGCCGCAGTCGATGACCGGTTCGCTGCCGAGCACGGGCCACACCGGCACGACCAGTGCTGGTAGCCCGACGCCGACCCGTGGGGCGCCCGCGGATGCACGAGCCGCCCTCCGACGTCGACGCGTTCGGCGCGACGCTCCGCGCGGACCTTTCGCAGGTACTCCGCCACCTGGGTCATGACGGCACCTCCCACCCGCACATCCGCGCCGCGGCGACGACCTCGGCGACAGTGGGGTTCTGCATGTCCACCCGGATCGCGCGGTCGACGCTGTGAGTGCGGTGGAACATCTCGACCCGCCACGTGCCCGACGACGGCCAGTGCCGAACGAGCGCGCCGCGCTGAGCCCGTTCAGAGTCCCAGCACTGCCAGTACTCGACGCCGCCCGCGCTGCGGCCCGTGCGGCGAAGTGGGGCGCCGACGGACCGGGCGGCGCGGATCAGATCCCGCAGGGTCACATCAGACATGCTCACCTCCACGGATGGCGGCGAGGTCGCGGCCGTGCCGGGTCGCGCAGTCGGTGCACTGGCGCAGCCGGTACGGGGTGTCGGCGCCGAGCAGGTCGTCACCGGGGTAGATCGTGGTCGACCGGTACAGGTCGCCAACCGCGATCATGTGCGGGTGGCTGCCGTCGTGGCAGCGCCGCGGCTTCCGGGCGCGGTGGATGCGGTCACTCATCGGTGGCTCATCTCGTCGGCGCGGTCCCGCAGGATGGCGGCGGCGTCGGTGAGGCCGGAGCGGTACCAGTACGGACCGCTCAGCGCCTCGCCGCCAGGCGGCAGCGCCTCTATGTGCTCGGCGGCGGCGCGCAGGGCCTCGGCGGCGATGATCGGCCGGACGGCGCGGACGATGCTCTCGGGGTCGCCGCCCGATTCGTAGTCAGCACGCGCGATCTGTTCGGGCGTCATGGTGTGTCTCCTGTGGTGCGTCGGGATCGGATGAGGCGTGCTGCCTCCACGAGCGGGTCGTAGAGGGGTCGGGGGCGGTCGGCGTCGCGTCGACGGCGCTCACGGTTCGCGCGGTCGGCGCGGGCGATCTCGCGGCACCGGCGGAGCGTCTCCTCCTGCGGGGTCAGCGGCTCCTGGCGCTCGGGGACGCGGCGGGAAGCGCGGTCGGCGAGGATCGCGCGGCACGCGGCCACGCCACCGCGGATGCGAACGTTGCGGTCGGGGTCGTCGTCGAATCGCGACGGCTCGTCGTAGAAGCTCACGCCCGGACCTCCCGTCGGCGGTCGGCGCCATCCATGACGACGGTCATGCAGGTCTCGGCGAGGCGCGACCCGATGCGCTCGCCGAGTGCCTCGGATACCTGCGTGGGCGCGATGTTGCTCGTGAAGATGCACGGCCGCATCGCGTCGTAGCGAGCGCCGATGACGCGGTACGTGATCTCTTCGACCCATTCGGATCGGTTGGCGGTGCCGAGGTCGTCGAGGAGGAGCAGGCCGACGTCTCGGTATTGCTCCATGAGGGATTCGGAGTCGCGGCCGTCGCGGGGCCGCACGCTGGCGTACAGGTCGGCGGCGCCGACGGCCATCCATGACGTCGAGTTCGGTCCGGTCACGGCCTCTCGGACGGCGCCGAACGCCTGCCAGGTCTTGCCGACGCCCACGGGTCCAACAAGGAGGAGGCTTGGGCAGTCGGCGGGGTCGCGGTGCCACCGGTCGAGCCATGCCCGCACACCGGGCACGGTGGCGGTGGCGTGGGCGAAGCGCGCGGGGACGCGCTCGGCGAGTTCGTCGACTTGGCGGCGGGCGTGCCACGCGATGACCGCTTCGGGGTTGCCGGACACCAGCGCGTCGGCGCGGCAGGGGCCGCAGTAGATCCAGGTCTGTCCGGGGTGGTCGTCGCACATGCGGGCTGGGGTCGGTGGGGTGGTCACTTGATGCCTCCTCCGTAGTCGATGGATTGGGTGTTGTTGATCGGCCCGGCGTAGGCGGGCTTGCGGGTGGACTGTCCGATGGCGAACCGCAAGGTGTTGGCGGTGACTGGCCGCTCGGGTTCGTCGGTGAGCCGCATCAGCCCAGCGGTGATCTGCTCGTCGCTGTAGTCGGCGGCTACGGCGGTGCGCACGATGGCTTGCACCGCCATGAAGTTCGAGAGCTTCACCCGGTCTGTGTAGACGCGGGCGAGGCGATTGATCCGCTGCCCGGCGGTCTCCGGCTTCTCCGGTTTCGCGGGCTCCTCGGGAGCGTCGAACAACGGCCGTTGCTCCCCTTGCTCCGCTTCCCTCGGCGCCTCGTCGTGCAGCGAACCGGAACGGTTCGCAACATGGTGGGCTTGGGGGGTAAAGGGG
>NZ_CBCRZX010000045.1:0-36698 GCF_965137155.1 Stackebrandtia soli | reverse complement strand
TCTCATGGTGACGCAAGCGAAAGGCCCTTGATCAGTGGTTTCACCGATCAAGGGCCTTCGTCTGGCAGGAGTGACAGGACTCGAACCTGCAACCTGCGGTTTTGGAGACCGCTGCGCTGCCAATTGCGCCACACTCCTTCAGCCGGAAAACCGGCTGACGGCCATCTTACGTCAGCGATCACCCCGATGTAAACCGGGTTGGCGCGGCGGTCCGCCTGTGGGCCCCGATCGATGGCCCGCCAAGCAATGAAGCCGAACCCGAGCCGACACGCGCGGGCGGACTTCGGGACCGTCGGCGGCGGTGTGGCGAGCGCGCGGGAAAGGAGCCTGCCCAGGTCCTCCTCGTCGGCTCGGCCGACATGGCCCGATCGTCGCAGCAGGACAGCGGGTTCACCGACGGCCTCTTATAGGCTGGCGCCGGTCACAGACAAGGAGTCACACATGAGCTGGGTGCTGATCCCGCAGGGGTCCCACTTCCCGATCACGAACCTCCCGTTCGGCGTTTTCTCGTCCCCTGGGCGGGACCAGCGCATCGGTGTCGCGATCGGCGAGCAGATCCTCGACGTCCGCGCCGCCGACGAGGCGGGGCTGCTGCCCGATCTGAGCGGCGCCCTACGGTTGGACACATTGGATGGATTCCTCGCGGCGGGTCGCGTCTACTGGCGTGGCGTTCGCTCCCGGATCGCCCAACTCCTGTCCGAACCCGCGCACGAGCCGGTCGTCTCGGGAATGCTTGTCGCGCAAGAGGACGCGACGATGCACCTGCCGTTCACCGTCGCCGATTTCGTGGACTTCTACGCGTCGGAGCAGCACGCCACGAACCTGGGGAAGATGTTCCGGCCCGACTCGGCGGCGCTGCTACCGAACTGGAAGCACCTGCCCGTCGGATACCACGGGCGGGCGGGCACGGTCGTCGTCAGCGGCACCGACGTCAGGCGGCCGCAGGGCCAGCGGAAGGCCCCGGACGCCTCGGAACCGACCTTCGGTCCGTCCGCGCGGCTCGACTTCGAGGCGGAGGTGGGCTTCGTCGTCGGCACGGGCGCGCCCGGACCGGTGTCGACGGCCGACTTCGCCGAGCACGTCTTCGGCGTCTGCCTCGTCAACGACTGGAGCGCCCGCGACATTCAGGCATGGGAGTACGTTCCGCTCGGCCCGTTCCTCGGGAAGTCGTTCGCGACGTCGATCTCCCCGTGGATCGTCTCGCTCGACGCCCTCATCGACGCGCGAACCGACGGCCCCGCGCAGGATCCGACGCCGCTGCCTTACCTGCGCAGCGACCGCCGGTGGTCCCTGGATCTGGCGCTGGAGGTGACGTTGAACGGCGAGACGATCTCGCGTCCGCCGTTCGCGAGCGTCTACTGGAGCGCCGATCAGCAGCTGGCGCACATGACGGTCAACGGCGCGAGCCTGCGCACGGGCGACCTGTTCGCCTCCGGGACGGTCTCCGGCGACTCGCCGGAGCAGCGCGGTTCGCTCATCGAGTTGTCTTGGGGCGGAAAGGAACCGATCACGTTGACGGACGGTTCCAGCCGTTCGTTCCTTTTGGATGGTGACACGTTGACGATCTCGGCGACGGCGCCGGGCGTCGACGGGACCAGGATCGGTTTCGGCTCCGTGTCCGGGACGATCCAACCGTCCATCTGAGAACGGGGCGACGTCGGGTCTCTCGCGCACCTCGGTGTGCGGGCGATCCGGCGCCACGGCGCAAGGTCGGCGATGTTCGGTCCGATCCCGGGCGCGGTGGGTGATGGCCCCGGATGGGCTCGCGACCTCGGATCGGATGGGTAGTCGCCCCGGCCGAACACGACACCGCCCGACGTCGCCGCGCCGAGCGTACTCACGTTGCGCCCCAGTAATAGCGGAGACGGCGGAGTTGTCCGCTGAGCGCGGAATCGGCCCCGCCGGCATGGTCGTCGGCGTACGGTGGCGTGATGGTCGATCGCGTCGCCGTACTGTCGGATATTCATGGGGTGCTGCCCGCATTGGAGGCGGTGCTCGCGGAGCCGGACGTCGCGAGCGCGGACCGCGTCGTCGTCACCGGTGACATCGCGGCCGGGCCACAGCCCGTGGAGGTGCTGGACACGCTCGTCGCCTTGGGCGAACGCGTCGTGTGGGTGCGCGGCAACGCCGACCGGGAACTGGTCGAATTCCGTGACAGCGGTGCGACGGCGATCCCGGATCCGGTGGCGCCGTGGGCTTCTCGGCAGCTCCGGGACGATCAGTTGAGTTTGTTGGCGGGTTTGCCGACGACGGTGCGCATGTCGATCGGCGACCTCGGCGAGGTGCTGTTCTGTCATGCGACGCCGCGAAACGACCATGAGGTGGTCGTCGTCGACTCACGGCCGGAACGGTTCCAGGAGGTCCTGTCGGATCTCGACCCCGCCATCGATACGGTCGTCTGTGGACATACGCACATGCCGTTCGTTCGGCTCACACACGGCGTCCTCGTCGTCAACCCCGGCAGCGTCGGCATGCCGTACGGCCGACCCGGCGCGCATTGGGCGTTGCTCGGGCCGGGCGTCGCGCTGCGCAGGACGACCTTCGACCAACGCGAGGCGTGCCGCCGGATCGCCGAGGAATCGGGATACGAGCGCGCCGCGCTCTGGGCCGACGAGTACGTCAACGCCCGCAACTCGGATGTGACGGCCCTGTCCGTCTTCGGCCCGATGGACGGGCGCTGAAGTACTCCACCGGGGCCACCCACTTGACTTTCCGTCCCGGTCACCCCACCCACCACTCCGCTTGGTTGGGCAAAAGTTCCGCTTGGTTGGGCAAATGTTCGAAACAGGCGTGATTTCGCAATTTGCCCAACCAAGCGNGACGTTTAACCAACCAAGCGGAGATCGGGCGGGCTTCTCAACGGTGGTGTGCGGACCGGTTCAGGTTCGAACCCGGTCCTCGGTTGTGTCGGGGTCGACCCTGGGCTGGTGTCAGGTTCGGGGTCGGGGGCCAGCCCAGGGCCCGTGTCAGGTTTGGGCGTCAGGCTTCGTGTCAGGACCGGCACCTGGGCCGGTCTCGGGTTTGGGGTCGGCGCCTTGCAGGTCGAGCATCGATCGGCGCACCCACGCCGCGACGATCGGGAAGATCAGGTACAGCAGCGCTGCGGTCCGGTCGGTAGCCGCCGGTACCCGCATGACGTGTCCCGCGCCGACCCGGACGCCCTCGGCGAGCACACGATCGCCGCCGAGTTCGATGACCCGCGCGTGCCAGACGCGTCCCTGGCGCTCGATCACACCGGGTCCATGGTCGTTCCCGCCGCCGTCCGCCACGGACACCAGGCGTTCGGTCACAGTGGATCGAATTCGTCCGACGACGGCTCCCGACGCGTCCGTCAGCGTCACCTCGCGATGCCGATCACCGAGCATCCGGGCACGCAAGCTCCACTCCGCCCCGTCGGCTTCGCGGCGAACGCGGACGAGTTTCTTGTTCCCCGACAGCGTGAACAGCCTCGTACCGTCCATGCCCGTGATCGACTTGGGCTCGCAGCGGGCGACGACGTCGCCGGGATCGGATCGAATGAGCAGTTCCTTCGCGGCGTCGGCGGAGACGCGTCTCTGTCGCAGCATGCGGCGGGTCGCGTCGGCCAGCACGGCGGCGGCGATGACCGGCACGGCCAGATCGATGGCGACGTCGAGCGCGGAGGACACGTACGCGCCCATCGGCCCGAGCCGCGCCTCGACCGTGCTTCCCACCTCGGGTTCGCGCGCGAACCAACCGCGCAGGTCGTCGGTGGTCCGTTCGCCGTCGACCGTCCACGTCCCGGAGCACTCGTAGTGTCCACCGCTCTTGCCCGAGCGCTCCCACTCGCAGGCGGTGATGGTCACGTCGACCCGCTGGCCGAGCGTGACCGTGTAGGCGAGAAGCACGCCGAAGACCAGGATCGGCCCCATCAGGGCCAGCAACAGGATGATTCGGTTTCGAAAGGGGTTCCGCCGCATGGGCCCACGATAGAGCCGCCTCGCCATCCGGTCGAGACACTATGGACCGACCGTCAGGTATCGATAACATTCGACGTCCACAGTGATGGTCCGTCGACACTCATCGAACGGGCCCGGCCGCCCGACGGGCTCGATCCCCGAGAGCCGGTGCCGCGTCGCCGCGTCAACGCCGCGGCGAACGCGATCGACGAACCCACAACCCGGCCATAGCGACCCCGACTCGGGACGCCCCGTCGCGCTCCCGACCACGCACGCACGCACGAGAGGGAGACCAGTCCCGAGCAAAAGCGCTGGCGCGCAACGAAACCTTACGACCCGCTAACGGACTCGGCGTCACCGTTGACGTGGGGCGGCGAACCCGGTTTCGTGAGGAAGGCCGCCCTCCCCCACGACAGGAGTCACCCACAATGGATATTCCGATGCGTCGACGCGCCGTCTTCGGACTCGGCGCGACGGCCGGCCTCGCGGTACTCGGGCTCGACGTCGGCACCGCGCACGCGGCGGGTCCGTCGCTGCCGATCCTTGGTCCGCCCCAGGGAAACCGTCTACACGTCATGTCGTTCAACATCCGCGTCCCAGTGGACGGCGGAGCGCGCTCCTGGGGCAACCGACTGCCCCGGATCGTACGGGTCGTCAAAGCGGAGCAGCCGACGATTCTCGGCACTCAGGAGGGCCGGAAGAGCCAGATCCAGGATCTCGTGGACCGGCTGCCCGGTTATCGCTTCGTCGCCAGGCCGAGCGAGGCGGGCGGCCGAGGCGCGACCTGCGCGATCCTCTATCGACATGACCGCCTCAAGAAGATCGACAGTGGACATCTGTGGCTGTCGGACCGCCCGCATCAGGCGGGTTCGATCACCTGGGGGAATCGCTTCCCCCGCATGATGACCTGGGTGAAGTTCGAGGACAGGAACACCGGCAAGAAATTCATCCACGTCAACACACACTTCGATCACGTGTCCTCCGAGTCGAGGCGCAAGTCCGCGCGGTTCGTCCGGCAGTGGATCCGCGACCGGAGTCTTCCGACGCTCGTCTCCGGCGACTTCAACACGACGCCCGGAAGCACTCCACACGACACGTTGACGTCCGGGAAGGTGTTCGACACCTGGAACCGCCCCGAGAAACGACGGACGCCCTCGTTCAAGACCGCCAACGGTTGGAACCCGGTGCCGAAGCGCAGCGACCGCCGCATCGACTGGATCCTCGGGACCGACGGGGTCGCCGTCCACGCCACCGCGATCAACACCTGGGTCACGAAGCACCGCAACACCCCGTCCGACCACTGGGCCATCCAGGCCGTCGTATCCCTGCCCTGATCCCTCACGGGACCCGCGACAGGCACCGACTCCGGGGCGATCCGTTCGATTCACGATCTCCGCCGAGTATTCGGCTCATCCGCCGGTCACGGAGTCCAAAGGTCGAGGGCGCCCACGTCCAGGCGAACGCGAACACGAACACGAGCCGCCACGATCCCGACAGCGCCCCGGACACGCCGCTGCCCCCGTCCGCGAACGGACGGGGGCAGCGGTGTTTATCCGATTAAAACTGTCCGATGTCGAACCTCAGCTCAACGAACCGAGAGTTCTCACCATCCCCTTGAATGGAACGTGAACCAGTCGCTCAGGTGCTGTCTCGATCCTTCATCGGCCAGCCGACCGAGAGCCTCCGGGAGTGCTCCTCTAGCACGCACCGCGAGATCGGACACAACGTCGGCCAGCTGTGCCTCACTGATCCCGAACCGAGAGTCGAGACGCTGCTCGAGCCGATCAAACGAAGACGGGACGATCCCGTCGAAACGCCTTCCTCCGTTGAACTTCAACGCCAAGTCCTCAATGTCGCCGTCGTCTCGATAGACGAATGTAGACACGAGATCGTAGACAGGAGCCAGTCGTGCCGTGAGCCGATCGCGGTAGATCATTGACCAGTTCTTCAGATGAGCGTCACCGTTCCCGATCAGGACGCAAAACGCGAGCCGACGAGCGAACTCCTGCAGATCCTCACGATGCCGGCCTCGATAGATGAGCGCCCCGACGGTCTCGTAGCTACCTTCATACTTCGCACCCGGATAGCGGTCGAGGATCTGAGTGAAGTCCTCTATGTGGATCGGTGTACGGCGCTCGTCGTCCGCCCGGTCGAAACGCTTGACCGCATATGCCCATTCCTCCCCGCGGGGCCAGAGCCGATCCGGAACCGCTGGAAGTTCCTCCCGATGTACAAGGCGGGTTTCGGGAACATCGATCCCGGACTCCGCCGCGAACCGCATCATCGCGAACTCGTTGTGGGGAACGCCGGAGAAACCCTGATCAGGAAGCTTGACTATCCAGTCGCCCCGTTCACCGTACGCGGGAACTGTCAAACGGTCCCCACGCTGCAACATGGACAGTTTCATGGCTACACCGGCGAGCGAGAACCTCCAGGGTTCGGGTTCTCCAGACTTCGGCCCGGAGAACCCTGGCGGTTCCTCCCAATTGCCTTCGGCATCCACCGTGTCTGCCGGGACGACCTGAACCGCGCCAGGCAGATCGTGTCCGATCGTCGCCAGTAGTTCCATCTCGCGATCCGCCGACACGTGCCCGGCATCGGCGATCCAGCGGCGAAGCGCCCCTTCGGGCAACAGATTGGAGAACCAGGGCGGCAGCCGAAGCGCCGCGCTGTACGGGTCGTCGAGCCGCTCTTCGAAACGCATTCCGAGTACTGGACGCCTTGGGTCGCTTCGATAGTCCTCGGTCACTGCGAAGCGAACGTGGTCGCCCCGCTGACTGAGCACGCCAATGCGGTGCCCATAGAGGATCACGGCATGGTGTTTCTCAATCAACGTCACACAGTCAGTATCCAGGTCCGACTCGATCTGGCCTGACCACATCAATCCATGTCGTGAAACAGGAACGAGCTCAACGGAGGCGCGTCCTCACGTTTCCACTCCGCCATCCGATCACCGAATACGTTGAGGTTGGCGTCAATCGTCCGCTGGCGGTTATCCACGAACTCTGCCGTGTTGTCCCACTGCAGATACGTCGCTGCCTCACGAGTCATACAGTGAGACACCAGCACCTCATCCCATTCACGAATGGACAGGCCGCCGTACGGCCGAATGAGAGCAAGCGCCGCCTCATTGACGGGGTCCTCCACGCTCGGAAGCAGGATCCTGATCGCAGCCGAGCCGCGCAGGTCAGACGGCAACGAGGAGGGCTGTATCAGCTCTTCGACAGCGGATCTCGGAGTGACGTCATCGCCCAGGGCGGAGGCAAGATCATTCACCGTGTACAGATCACCCGTGAACGGTGAACGTGGCCGCAAAGACCACCATGAGCACAGCAGGATCTTGGTACTCGCGCTGTTCGTTTTGAAGGCCTCAACGGAGACGGTCTTTGTACGTTGCTGTCCGACGGCTTCCAACAGTTGAGAGACCGATTGGAGCTCGCTACCTGGCACGACCATCCCCGCGAGTTTGCGCGCGAACAAGGTGAAGCTTCCGCTGAAGGCGGCAGGGCCGGTGAATGACGCCCGCCAGAAGAACCGGCGGAGAAGATCGCGATGTCGTGGGTGTGGATCGGGGAAGTGGGCAAAAAAACGCGTCAATACCGCGAGCAGGGCCCGATAAGGAAGAAAGGAGAAATGCGGAGTCTCACAATGAGCTTGGACAAAACGAACCGCCGCCGCCATCGCCCTCTCGGTCTCATCATGGGCAGTTTGCTCATCCTCGTCCGCGAACTCTCCATTGACACGAGACCGCGTCGCGTCGAACTCTCCATGTGGGTCGCGAGTGATGTCAGGGCCTCGCCGAGCCAACAGACATGACAGAACCGTGTCATCGTCGATCCGTCCGAAGTGCGTGGACTCCGCCAAGCGTTGGGAGATCTGCGTAAGTCTGGAACTTGTACGAGTCGGTGGCTCATCTCCGGCGTACAGCGCGGAAAAAACCTCAGCACGACTCAACCGTTTCCCGAAGTTGTTCATCCGGTCGAAAATGTCGGTGAGGATCTTTCGATCTTCTTGGGCCACGAGATACGTCGGAATCCTGTACTCAAGGATTCGCTTGGCGATCGCCCTGGCTGGTTTGAAGTACTCAGGAGGTCCCTGGTTTCCGGGACTGAACCATTCGATCAGTTTCTCGAGATCGAAGAGCACAGGCAACGGAATGTGCTTCGGTTCAAGCTTTCGAGGAGCGGGAACGAACTGCTCCTCCGCGAGATCGTAGTAGACGTCGAATGGCTTCGTCTTGTGACCGGACGGGTCCAGCGCGTTGGCGAGACTAACGATACGCTGCTGACCATCCACAACCCACCACGCAGCGTCACTCGCCTCAGCGGACACCGTCAAGTTCCCGAGGGACACCTCCGAAACGGGCGAACGGCGAACCCAGAACAGCAACGTGCCAATCGGATATCCCCGACTGATGCTGTCGAAGAGCCGGACGACATCCTTCGACGACCAGCGGAAATCGCGCTGAAAGTGCGGAACGCGGATCTTTCCCTCCCACGCCTTCTCGACCAGGTCCTCTAGGGAATGTGTCTCCGCACTCGGCTGTGTGTCTGAAACCGCCATACCGTCCTCCGCCTCTTCGCCCCCTGCCGCGCACCCGCCACGATCAGGCGTGATCATTGCATCACAAGCGCCATTGTCCACGCACATCAGGTCGGTAATTGCACATGTACCAATGAAATCGCCACAGCGCCCCGGACACGCCGCTGCCCCCGTCCGCGAATGGACGGGGGCAGCGGTGTTGATCCGATTAGAACTGTCCGATGTCGAAATCGTCCAGCGGAACGGCCTGGCCACCGGGGGTACCGAAGCCGAAGGCCGGGACCGGGTCCTCGTAGCCGCCCATCGAGTAGACGCGCGCCTTCGCCTCCTCGGTCGGCTCGACCCGGACGTCACGGTACTTGGAGATACCGGTACCGGCCGGGATGAGCTTACCGATGATGACGTTCTCCTTCAGACCGATCAGGGAGTCGGACTTGGCGTTGATCGCCGCGTCCGTCAGCACCTTCGTGGTCTCCTGGAACGACGCCGCCGACAGCCACGAGTCCGTCGCGAGCGACGCCTTCGTGATACCCATCAGCTGCGGACGACCCGACGCGGGCTCGCCGCCTTCGGCGACGATGCGACGGTTCTCGTTCTCGAACTGAACGCGGTCCACCAACGAACCCGGCAGGAACTCGGTCGTGCCGGAGTCGATGATCGTGACGCGCTTGAGCATCTGACGAACGATGATCTCGATGTGCTTGTCGTGGATGAGCACGCCCTGCGAGCGGTACACGTGCTGGACCTGGTCGACGAGGTGCGTCTGCACCTGACGCGGACCGAGCACGCGAAGCAGCTCGTGCGGGTCGATCGTGCCCTCGGTGAGCTTCTCACCGACGCCGATGTGGTCACCGTCGTGAACACGCAGACGGACACGACGCGACACCTTGTCGACGACGATCTCCTCCGAGCCGTCGTCGGGCGAGAGGACGATCTTGCGGGACTTGTCGGCGTCCTCGATCCGCACGGTGCCGGCGGCCTCCGCGATCGGCGCCTTCCCCTTGGGGATACGCGCCTCGAAGATCTCCTGGACACGCGGCAGACCCTGCGTGATGTCGTCACCGCCGATGGCCGCACCACCGGTGTGGAACGTACGCATCGTCAGCTGGGTACCCGGCTCACCGATCGACTGGGCCGCGATGATGCCGACGGCCTCACCGAGGTCGACCTTCTGACCGGTCGGCATCGACCGGCCGTAGCAGGCCGCGCAGACGCCCAGCTGCGACTCGCACGTGAGCACGCTGCGGACCCGGACGTCCTTGACACCGGCCGCGACCATCTCGTCGATGAGCGGCTGGGTCAGGTCAATGCCCTCGCTGACGATCAGCTTGCCCTTGGCGTCCTTGACGTCCTCGGCGAGCGTGCGCGCGAAGACCGAGGTCTCCGCGTGCTCGTGCACCATGAGGCTGCCGTCGATCTCCATCGCGATCGGGGTCCGAACGGCGCGCTCGGTGCCGCAGTCCTCCTCGCGGACGATGACGTCCTGGGAGACGTCGACAAGACGACGCGTCAGGTAACCCGAGTCGGCGGTACGCAGAGCCGTGTCGGCCAGACCCTTACGCGAACCGTGCGTCGAGATGAAGTACTCCAAGACGCTCAAGCCCTCGCGGTACGACGACTTGATGGGACGCGGGATGATCTCGCCCTTCGGGTTGGCCACCAGACCACGGATAGCGGCGATCTGACGCAGCTGAAGCATGTTGCCTCGCGCGCCCGAGTTGATCATCTGCCACAGCGGGTTCTCCTGCGGCAGATCCTCGCCCAGCGCGGCGGCGATCTCGTTCGTCGCGCGGGTCCAGATCTCGATCAGCTCGTTACGGCGCTCCTCCAGGGTCAACAGACCGCGGAGGTACTGCTTCTCGATGCGCTCGGCGTCCTTCTCGTAACGCTCCAGGATCTCCGGCTTGGCCTTCGGTCCGACGACGTCCGCGAAACCGATGGTGATGCCCGACCAGGACGCCCAGTGGAAACCGGCCTGCTTCAACGCGTCCAGGGACGCGCCCAGCTGGACCTTCGAGTACCGCTCGGCCAGGTCGTTGACGATCTCCGACAACTGTCCCTTGCGGACCTCATAGTTGACGAAGCGGTAGTCCATCGGCAGGGTCTCGTTGAACAGGACCCGACCCAGCGTCGTCTTGATCGTGATCGGGACACCGGGCTCCGCGCCCTCGACGGGCTGCGGGCCGGAACCCTGGTCGATCGCCGGAATGTCATCGACGCGAATCGACACCGGAGACTGCAGGTGCAGCTCACGGCGGTCGTACGCCATCATGGCCTCCGACACCGACGAGAACGCGCGGCCCTCGCCGGCCAGGCCCTCACGCTGGTGCGTCAGGAAGTACAGACCGATGATCATGTCCTGTGTGGGCATGGTGACCGGACGGCCGTCGGACGGCTTGAGGATGTTGTTCGCCGACAGCATCAGGATGCGGGCCTCGGCCTGCGACTCCGCCGACAGCGGAACGTGGACGGCCATCTGGTCACCGTCGAAGTCGGCGTTGAACGCCGTGCAGACGAGCGGGTGAATCTGGATGGCCTTGCCCTCGACCAGCTTCGGCTCGAACGCCTGGATACCGAGACGGTGCAGCGTGGGCGCACGGTTCAACAGAACCGGGTGCTCCGTGATGACCTCTTCGAGGACATCCCACACCGCCGGACGCGCGCGCTCCACCATTCGCTTGGCGCTCTTGATGTTCTGCGCGTGGTTCAGGTCGACGAGACGCTTCATGACAAAGGGCTTGAACAGCTCCAACGCCATCTGCTTCGGCAGACCGCACTGGTGCAGCTTCAGCTGCGGACCGACGACGATGACCGAACGGCCCGAGTAGTCGACTCGCTTGCCGAGCAGGTTCTGACGGAACCGGCCCTGCTTACCCTTCAGCATGTCCGACAGCGACTTCAACGGCCGGTTGCCCGGACCCGTCACCGGACGCCCACGACGTCCATTGTCGAACAACGCGTCGACGGACTCCTGAAGCATGCGCTTCTCGTTGGCGACGATGATCTCGGGCGCGCCGAGGTCGATGAGCCGCTTCAAACGGTTGTTCCGGTTGATGACACGGCGGTACAGGTCGTTCAGGTCGGACGTGGCGAAACGGCCACCGTCCAGCTGCACCATCGGACGCAGCTCCGGCGGGATCACCGGAACACAGTCGAGGACCATGCCCATCGGGCTGGAACCGTGCGTCGCGAACGGCGCGACGACCTTCAGGCGCTTCAGGGCGCGGATCTTCTTCTGGCCCTTGCCGTTGGCGATCGTGTCGCGCAGGCTCTCGAGCTCAGCCGTCAGGTCCAGGTTCGCCAGCAGTTCCTTGATCGCCTCGGCGCCCATGCCGCCGGTGAAGTACTCACCGAAACGGTCGTGCAGCTCGCGGAACAGCATCTCGTCACCGATGAGCTGCTTGACGTCGAGCTTGCGGAAGGTGTCGATGACCTCTTCCAGGCGGTCGATCTCGCGCTGGGACTTGTCCCGGATCTGGCGCATCTCGCGCTCGCCGGAGTCCTTGACCTTGCGGCGGACATCCGCCTTCGCGCCCTCGGCCTCCAGCTCCGCGAGGTCGGCTTCGAGCTTCGCGGCACGCTTCTCGATCTCGGCGTCGCGGCCGTTCTCGAGCTGCCGCTTCTCCGCCGAGATCTCGTTCTCCAACGTTCCGAGGTCACGGTGCCGGGCCTCGGCGTCGACCGAGGTCACGACGTAGGCGGCGAAGTAGATGATCTTCTCGAGGTCCTTCGGCGCGATGTCGAGGAGGTACCCCAACCGCGACGGAACACCCTTGAAGTACCAGATGTGCGTGACGGCGGCGGCGAGCTCGATGTGGCCCATCCGCTCACGACGCACCTTCGAGCGAGTCACCTCGACGCCGCAGCGCTCACAGATGATGCCCTTGAAACGGATCCGCTTGTACTTGCCGCAGTAGCACTCCCAGTCCCGGGTGGGACCGAAGATCTTCTCGCAGAAGAGGCCGTCCTTTTCCGGCTTGAGCGTCCGGTAGTTGATCGTC
Organism: Stackebrandtia soli; assembly: GCF_965137155.1. Taxonomy (NCBI): domain Bacteria; kingdom Bacillati; phylum Actinomycetota; class Actinomycetes; order Glycomycetales; family Glycomycetaceae; genus Stackebrandtia; species Stackebrandtia soli. The sequence continues at coordinate 24,238 of NZ_CBCRZX010000045.1, read as the reverse complement.
TCCGGCTTCTTGACCTCACCGTGCGACCACTGGCGGATGTCCTCGGCCGTGGCCAGGCCGATCCGCAAAACGTCGAAGAAGTTGACGTCGAGCACTTAACTTTCCCCTTGCAATGGTTGCGATCTCGCTGGCGTCGTTTCGATCCACAATGGCGTCGAAAGCGGAGGCCGGCCGGTGGGCCGGCCTCCGTGTGACGTCATGCTCCTTCGAGGTCGACGCTGCTCGGCTCGTGCCGGGACAGGTCGATACCCAGTTCTTCCGCTGCCCGGAACACCTCGTCGTCGCTGTCGCGCATCTCGACGGTCGTGCCGTCACTCGACAGCACCTCCACGTTGAGGCACAGCGACTGGAGCTCCTTGAGGAGCACCTTGAACGACTCCGGGATACCCGGTTCGGGAATGTTCTCGCCCTTGACGATCGCCTCGTACACCTTGACGCGGCCGAGGATGTCGTCGGACTTGATGGTCAGCAACTCCTGCAAGGCGTAGGCGGCGCCGTACGCCTGCATCGCCCAGCACTCCATCTCGCCGAACCGCTGGCCACCGAACTGCGCCTTACCACCCAGCGGCTGCTGCGTGATCATGGAGTACGGGCCGGTCGACCGCGCGTGGATCTTGTCGTCCACGAGGTGGTTCAGCTTCAGGATGTACATGTAGCCCACCGAGATCGGGCCGGGGAACGGCTCGCCGGTACGACCGTCGAACAGGCGCGCCTTACCGTCGGAGCCGACCATGCGGTCGCCGTCGCGGTTCGGTCGAGCCGACTCGAGCAGACCCGTGATCTCCTCCAGGTGGACGCCGTCGAAGACGGGCGTGGCCACATTGGAGTCGGCCGGGGCCTCGGACGCGCCGATCGCGTTCAACGCCTTCTTCCAGTCCGTGTCGTCGCCCTCGATCTTCCAGCCGGACTTCGCGATCCACCCGAGGTGGGTCTCGAGCACCTGGCCGATGTTCATACGGCCGGGCACGCCAAGCGGGTTCAGGACGATGTCGACGGGCGTGCCGTCCGGCAGGAACGGCATGTCCTCGGACGGGACGATCTTCGAGATGACGCCCTTGTTGCCGTGGCGGCCCGCGAGCTTGTCACCGTCGGAGATCTTGCGCTTCTGCGCGATGTACACGCGGACCAGCTCGTTGACTCCGGGCGACAGTTCGTCGCCGTCGTCGCGGCTGAACGTGCGAACTCCTATAACGGTTCCGGACTCGCCGTGCGGAACCTTCAGCGAGGTGTCACGGACTTCGCGCGCCTTCTCACCGAAGATCGCGCGGAGCAGCCGCTCCTCCGGCGTCAGCTCGGTCTCCCCCTTCGGGGTCACCTTGCCGACGAGGATGTCGCCGTCGCGGACCTCCGCACCGATGCGGATGATGCCGCGCTCGTCCAGATCGGACAGCATCTCCTCGGAGACGTTCGGGATCTCCCGAGTGATCTCCTCCGGGCCGAGCTTCGTGTCGCGGGCGTCGACCTCGTGCTCGTCGATGTGAACCGACGTGAGGACGTCCTCCTGGACCAGACGCGAGGACAGGATGATCGCGTCCTCGTAGTTCTGGCCCTCCCACGGCATGAACGCCACGAGCAGGTTCTTGCCGAGCGCCATCTCACCGTTGTCGGTGCACGGACCGTCGGCCATCACCTGACCGGCCTCAACGCGGTCGCCCTCGCTGATGATCGGGATCTGGTTGACGCACGTGCCGGCGTTGGAACGGCCGAACTTGTGCAGCAGGTAGGTACGGCGGTAACCGTCGTCCTGGTGGACCGTGATGAAGTCCGCGCAGACGTCCTCGGCGACCCCGCCCACCTCGGCGACGACGACGTCACCGGCGTCGACGGCGGCACGGTACTCCATGCCGGTGCCGACGAACGGGGACTGCGTCTTGATCAGCGGGACGGCCTGACGCTGCATGTTCGCGCCCATGAGGGCGCGGTTGGCGTCGTCGTGCTCGAGGAACGGCACCATCGCGGTCGCGACGGAGGTCATCTGGCGCGGCGAGACGTCCATGAAGTCGACGGCGTCGTGGCCGACGAGCTCCATCTCGCCGCCCTTGCGGCGGACCAGAACGCGTTCATCGGCGAAGCCGCTCTCGTCGGTCAGCGGCGTGTTCGCCTGCGCGATGACGACGCGGTCCTCCTCGTCGGCGGTCAGGTACTCGATGTCGTCGGTGACGTGACCGTCGACGACACGGCGGTACGGCGTCTCGATGAAACCGAACGGGTTGACCCGCGCGAACGCCGACAGGGCGCCGATGAGGCCGATGTTCGGGCCTTCCGGCGTCTCGATCGGGCACATCCGTCCATAGTGGGACGGGTGCACGTCGCGGACCTCCATGCCCGCGCGGTCGCGGGACAGACCACCCGGACCGAGCGCCGACAGGCGACGACGGTGCGTCAGACCGGCGATCGGGTTGACCTGGTCCATGAACTGGGACAGCTGCGACGTTCCGAAGAACTCCTTGATCGCCGCCACGACGGGACGGATGTTGATCAGGGTCTGCGGCGTGATCGCCTCGACGTCCTGCGTCGTCATCCGCTCGCGGACGACACGCTCCATACGGGACAGACCGACCCGAACCTGGTTCTGGATCAGCTCGCCGACGGTACGCAGACGACGGTTACCGAAGTGGTCGATGTCGTCGCGGTCGTAGCCGTCCTCGCCCGCCTGGAGACGACAGAGGTACTCCATGGTGGCGACCAGGTCGCCCTCAGTGAGCACACCGGTCGAGATGGGCGTCGACAGGCCGAACTTCTTGTTGACCTTGTACCGGCCGACCTTGGCGAGGTCGTACCGCTTCGGGTTGAAGAACAGACCGTCCAGGAGCGCCTCGGCGTTCTCCTTCGTCGGCGGCTCGCCAGGGCGGAGCTTGCGGTATATGTCGAGCAGGGCCTCGTCCTGGCTGGAGATGTGGTCCTTCTCCAGCGTCGCCATCATGATCTCGGACCAGCCGAAACGCTCACGGATCTGGTCGTTCGTCCAGCCGATGGCCTTGAGCAGGACCGTGACGGCCTGACGGCGCTTACGGTCGATGCGCACACCGGCGGTCTCGCGCTTGTCGATGTCGAACTCGAGCCACGCACCGCGGCCGGGAATGACCTTGACGCTGGCCAGGTCGCGGTCGGACGTCTTGTCCGGCTGCTTGTCGAAGTACACACCAGGTGAACGAACCAGCTGCGACACCACGACACGCTCGGTGCCGTTGATGATGAACGTGCCCTTCGGAGTCATCATGGGGAAGTCACCCATGAACACCGTCTGGCTCTTGATCTCACCGGTGGTGTGGTTGATGAACTCCGCGGTGACGAACAGCGGAGCGCAGTAGGTCAGGTCCTTTTCCTTGCACTCCTCGATCGGGGCCTTGACCTCGTCGAAGCGCGGGTTGGAGAAGGACAGCGACATGGTGCCCGAGAAGTCTTCGATCGGGCTGATCTCTTCGAGGATGTCGTCCAGACCGCACGTGGCGCCGTCTTCGGACCGGGACCGGTACGCCTCGTTACCGATGAGCCAGTCGAAGGACTCCGTTTGCAGTGCGAGCAGGTTGGGAACTTCTAGATGTTCGGTAATCCTGCCGAACGAGATTCGTTTGGGAGCGAGCGCGCTCTTGTTGGAGCTGGTCTTCGCAGGGCGGGAAGCTGCCAAGATTCGTCCTTCCGAGGACCTGGTGGTGCGACGGCCGATGTAACGCCACTGCTTCCCCCGTTTACCCCGTACATGCCCACGCATTCCGCGTCGACGCTCAACACCCTTGCGTGAGGGCGCGAACCGGCGCATGTGACGAACCGCGGTCATGCTAAAGAGGGCGCGAGAAGGCAGCGCAAACTAGCAGTGTAGCCGAAGCATACGGCACCGTCCACCCACCCCAGCATGGACGTCGAGGAACCACCCGGTTCGATCATGTGTACGACACATGATGGTACTCGTGCGTTGCCTGTGAAACAGAATGCCTCGGCTTTCCCGTCTCGTCAAGACTTTCGGCGGTTTTCCCCGGCACGGGGTAGCGACGCGGACACCCGCTCCGAGAAGACCCGTGCGATGTGCAGCACATCCGTGTCCCCCCGTGCGATGGAGACGACGAACTCCTCGGCGGCGATCACGTCGTCGTACGCCCGCAGTTCGTGTCCGTTCAGCCGATACATGAGCCGAGCGGCCACCCAGGCGAGGCGTTTGTTGCCGTCCACGAGCGGATGGTTCCTCGCCAGGGAGTGCGTCAACGCCGCCGCCTTCTGGTGCAGCGTGGGATAGGCGTCCTGCCCGAACGCCGTCGCCTGGGGCCGGTGGGCGGCGGCTTCCAGCAGTCCGATGTCCCGGACCGCCGGAGCGTCCGCCCCCTGCACCTTCCTCGCGATCTTCAGCAGGTCCCGAAGGTCGAGGTACGCGGTCACTTCGAGAGCCGATCGAGCAGCTCGGCGTCCTCGGCCATGATCTCGTCGATGCTGACGTCGACGAACTCGTCGCGCCCCGCCAGGTGTCGGTGGATGGCCTCGACCGCGATCTCCTGCTTGGAGCGCCGCTCGGCGGCGGCGCGTTCTGTCAACATCCTGTCGTCGTCCTCGGGCAACCGCAGAGTCATGGCCATGCCTGGATGGTATCGCGTGATACCGCCGGATCGACCTGACGGCTACAGCGCCACCACGTTGACCGTCAGCCAGCGGCCGTCGACCTCGACCATCGTCAGGACGAGTCGGCTCTGGTCGTTCTTCTGGCCCTCGATCTTGGCGTTCTTCGTCGTCTGGTCCATGAACGCGAGGATCTCGACGGCGTGGTCGTACGTGGTGCCGCTCTTCTCGGTGTACGTCGTCCGGGGGTTGAGCACGGCGACGTCCACGACCTTCGCCACGACCTGGGCCTCCTGCGAGACGGCCGTCTCCTTGAGCCCTTCGGTGGCGCGCGTCCACGACTTCGCGAACTCGCCGTAGGCGTACTTCGCCCCGTTCTCGACGGACGCGTCGAAGTCGCGATGGTCGTATGAGAACAGCGCCGCGGCGGCCGTGCGCGCCGCCTTCGCGGCCCCCTCGCCGTGATCTCCCGGGCCCCACCAGGAGTTGCCGATGTACACGCCGACCGCGAGCAAGGTCGCCACGACCGCCGAGACGGCGACCTTGACGAGGACGCGGCGCAGCTCTCCCAGGGAACGACGGTTCCTGATCTTGCCCGCAGACGGACGTGGACGGGGCGAGGGACGCCGGTCGCGATCGCCGCCGGTCGGCGCGGGACGGCGGGCCGGTTTGGCCGACCGCGTCTTCGTCGCCGTCGCGGCGCGGGCCTTCGTGCCGCCGCCGCTCTTGGCGGGGCGCTCGCGTTCGGTCCGTTCGGTCCGTTCGGTCCGCTCGCCTCGGTCGCGGAGCTTGCGTGGGACATACCCGCTCATGTCGACATCTCCAGTTCCGCGAGCAGCCACACGCCGTCGACGAGCGCCATCTGCGCCTTGATCCGGTAGTGGCTGTCGATGGGTTCGCGGTCGGCCCCGTCGGCTTCTTCGCCGTCCTTGTCCTTACCGTCGTCCTTCTTCTTCTCGTCCTCCTCGGAGCCCACCGGGTTCTTGTGAATCGTGGTGGCGTCGACGGCGAGGAGGATCGTCGCGGAGTCGGAGTCGCCGTCCGAGTAGGCGGCGCGCAGGACCTCCGCGGACTGCTCGGTCGCGTACGTCATCACCGTCTCGCGGATCGTGTCGGCGGTCTTGGTGAACTGTTCGGCGAACTCGCCGGTCGAGTTCTCCTCGACGATCGCGAAGTTCTCGTCCAATGTGGTCGGCGAGATGGACATGAGCGCCTGCACCGTCACCCTGGCGGAGTCGACGGCGGCGGCGCGATCGCGGGACTCCTGCCAGTCGAGGTAGGCCATCGTGCCGAACACCCCCGCCGCCGCGAGCGCGGCGACGAGTTCGACGGTGAGCAGCGTGACGAGCCAGCGAGTGCGCCGCAGGCGTCGCCTCCGTTCCGTCTTGTCGGGCTTGACGTCTTTGGTCATCCAGTGACCCCCGTGAGGAGTAGGTGTTTCCACGATTGGTCTCCGGCCAGTTGGTACTGACCGCCGTTGGTTCCCAAGCGGATCGGTACTCCGTTGGAATCGACGAGGAAGCCGGTGGACGGGTCGTAGGCGGCGGTTTCGCCGGAGTCGGGAACGCCGGGCTCGTCGCCGTCGCCGTCGTCGGCGGCGCCGGGCAGCGGGACCGGCTGGACGGTGGGTCCCGTCGGGCCGGGGGCGTTCTGCCAGCCTCGGATCGCGGAGCCGTCGCCGAGTTCGCCGTCGGTGCAGGTGTACGGGACTCCGCTGTTGGAGTAAACGCACGGGGGCGGGTTGTCGAAGTTCAGCACGAGTCCGAAATGGGCGGTTCCGTCGCCGGGGGTGACGGTGAAGCCGCCGGCGACGGTCATCGGGTACGTGACGAGGACGGTCTCGAGGCCGGGCAGGCGTCGAACCATGACCCCGTTGACGGTGATCAGGTTGCCGAGGAGGACGCCGAGGCTCGGGTCGACGTCGTCGATGAGGTCCGTGATCTCCTCGGTCGCGGTGGGGGCGGTGTTCACGAGCGCGCGGAGGTCCTCGTCGGATTCCGCGATCGTGTCGGTGAGTTCGGCGAGTTCGTTGGCCCAGGTGCGGATGGCGTCGGCCGATTCGAGCTGGGTCGAGAGGACGGTGTTGGTGTCGCGCAGGAGGTCGATCGTCTGCGGCAGGTGCTCGTTGGCCTGCGTCACGAGCCCCGATGACGCCTCGACGAGGCGCGCGAGCGCGTCCTCGTTGCCCGAGAATGCGGCGCCGAGTTCGTCGATGACGACGGCGACGTCCTCGGGATCGACGCTCTCCAACAGTTGATCCAGATTGGACAGAAGGATCTCGATCGGCAGGGGGACGGTGACGTCGGAGAGGACCGCGCCCTCGTCCAGGTACGGGCCGTCCTCAGTGCTGGGACGCAGGTCGACGTACTGCTCCCCGACCGCCGAGCGCTGTGCGACGACGACCGCGGTGTCGACTGGAATCCGCACGTCGTCGCGGATGAGGAGTTGGAGGCGGGCGCCGTCCTCGCGCAGGGTCACGTCGCCGACCTTGCCGACGGGGACGCCCCGGTACGCGACGGCGGCGTGTTCGTACGCGCCGCCCGTCTCCTCGGTGTCCACATAGATCACGTACGAGGAGTCGAACCAGCCGAGGTAGCGCACCCCGACGATGGAGACGCCGAGCAACGTCACGAGACCGAAGATCCCGATCTGGAGCCGAAGGCGGGTCGTCGATGGCATGGCTAGTCCTCCTCGCCGTCGGTGGCGTCATCGGGGGAGACGCCGACGCCGAGGAGTTCTTCCAGGCCGCCGATGATCGGTTCGACCAGACCGCCGAGCGGGTCGGCCGGGTTCTCGACGGGTTCGCCGTCCTCGTACTCGATCGGCTTGTCACCGAGGACGTTGCCGAGGATCGCCTCCAGATCGAGGTCGAGGGTGATGTGGAGGTTCACGAAGTCGTTGGAAATCGCGTCGGTCGCGTTGTGCGGGAACGGATAGGTGGCGGCGAGCTCCAGGCCCTGCGGGAAGTGGTCGCCCGCCGCGACGAGGTTCTCCAGGATCGGTTGCAGGTCCTGGAGGATCGCGATGGTCTCGTCGCCGCTCTGCTCGATGACGTGGGAGCCGACGTCGCCGAGTTCGCCGAGCGCGGTCACGGCGTCGGTGATGAGTTCGCGCTGGTCCGCGAGGACGGTCACGCCGGGCGCGATCGCGTCGAGGGCCTCGGCGATCTCGGTGCGCTGATCGGCGAGGTCCGCGGATAGCTTGTCGAGGGCTTCGAGTGCGGTGACGATGTTCTCGCGTTGCTCGTCGAGGGACGTCATGAAGGCGTCGAGGTCGTGCAGCGTCGTCTTCAGCTCGGCTTCGCGGCCGTCCATCAGATTGACGAGTTCGGTGTTGATGGTCCGCAGTTGATCGAGTCCGCCGCCTTGGAGGACGAGGGCGAGCGCGCCGAGCACCTCCTCGACCTCGGCGCCGCGATCGGTGCGCGCCAACGGAATGAGGTCGCCGTCGGCGAGTCGCCCGGTCGGTTCCTCCCCCAGCGGGGCCGACAGGTCGACGAACTTCTCGCCGAGGAGGCTCGTCTGGCGCAGCCGGGCGGACGCGTTCGCGGGAAGTTCGACCTCGGCGTCGACGCGGACGGTGACGACGGCGGTCCAGTCGTCGAGCCGGACGTCCTCGACCCGGCCGACGGTCACGTCCGAGACCTTCACCGTCGAATAGGGAACGAGGTCGGTGACGTCCGCGAACTCGATGGTGACGACGTAACCTCCGCCTCCAGCGCCGCCCGGCAGCGGTACGGAGGCGCACCCGGCGACGAGCGTCGACGCGGCGACGGCGAGGATCTGCGCGGTGCGTCTCATGGCAGCTCCACGGGGTTGGCGCCGACGAGGGCGGCGAGTTCGGCGGGCATCTCGATGCCGGAGGCGGCGAGCGCGTCCGCCAGGTCGAAGCACGCGAGGGGGACCTCTTCGATGCCGACGGCGTGGATGAGTTGGGAGCACAGGAAACCGGCCGGGTCGTACGGCCCGAGGACGTCGTCGCGGGTGTCGAGCGTGCCGGATCGCGCGTTGTACGCAAGGTCGAGGTTGGTCAACGCGACCGGCGCGTAGTCGAGGATGGTGATGAGGGCTTCCTGTTGCCGCGCGAAGACGTCGGTGAGGCTCGCGAGCTGGTCGATGTTCTCGGTGAGGATCTCGGCGTTGTCGTCGACGAAGCGGCTGACGTCGGCCAGCGCGAGGGTCAGTTGCTCGACGGCGGTCGACAGGTTGTCACGTTCGTCGGACAGCTGGGTCGAGACGCTGGCGAGCTGCTCGTTGAACAGGGCGACCTGCGCGTCGGAGGCGGCCAGCGCCTCGGTGAACTCGGCGAGATTGTCGACGGTGCCCCACAGGTCGTCGCCGTGCTCGTCGAGGGTCTCCGCGACGTCGGCGAGACTGTCGAGTGTGGTGGCCAGGTCGGCGCCGTTGCCTTCGAGGTTGGCGCGGGCGGTCTCGACGAGTTCGGCGAGTGAGCCGTTCTCCCCGAGCGCCGCCGACAGTTCGTCCAGTGTGGCGTACACCTCGTCAAGTTCCAGGGGGACGACGGTCCGCTCGACTCCGATGTGGTCACCGTCGGCGATCTCACGGCCGCCGGTGTAGGCCGGGGCGAGCTGGATGTACCGGTCGGCGACGATGCTGGGCGGGATGACGATGGCCTCGGCGTCGTGCGGGATCGGATATCCGTCTTCGAGTTCCATGGTGACCGTGATGGTCTCGCCCGTCGGTTCGACGGCGGTGATGGTTCCGACGTGGACGCCGAGGACGCGCACGTCGGAACCGACGTAGACGCCGACGGCGCGGGTGAACTCGGCGGTCACCGTCGTCGCCGGGCCCGCGAACGGGTTCACGAAGACGACGGCCGCGAACGCGATGACGAGCGCGAGCACCGCGAGCGCGACCCGTCCGATCCGGGTCGTCGGCAGCGAGATCGCCATCAGCCCACCTCCACTTGGTACGGCTGCAATAGACCGTCGATATAGGAGTCGAACCAGCGACCGTTGCCGAGGACGTTGGAGAAGGCCTTGATGAACGGCCCCATGTTCGTGAGCGTCGCCTCCAGGTTGTCCTGGTTCTCCTGCAACAGGGTCACGACGTCGGACAGTTGCTGCAAAGCGGGCGCGAGGCGATCCTTCTGGTCGGCGACGAGCCCCTGAAGCTCCTCCGACAGCGAGATCGTCGAGACGAGGAGCTCGTGGATGGCGTCCTTGCGGTTCTCGACCTCCTCCAGCAGGAGGTTGCCGTCGGTGACGAGCTGCTGGAAGTCCTCGTCACGTTCCGCGAGCACGTCCGTGACGGTCTTCGCGCTCTCCAGGAGTTGCCCGAGTTCCTCGTCGCGCGACGCAATCGTCTCGGAGACGGCGGCGAGGCCGTCGAGCGTCTCCCCCACGTCGTCGCCGGCGTTGGCGAAGGTCTCGGTCAGGATCGTCATCGCCTGCGCGAGTTGTTCGGTGTCGATGTCGTCCACCGTCTGCGCGAGCCCGTTCACCGCGTCGACGACGTCAAGCGGCGTGGCCGTGCGCTTCAGCGGGATCGTCGCGTCCTCCAACTCGCCGTCCCCGGCGGGCTCGATGGCGAGGAAACGCTGACCCAGCAAGGTTTTCAGGCGGACGGTCGCACTCGTGTCCTCCCCCAGCTCGACGTCGGCGTCGACGCGGAAATCGACCCGGACGTGCGGGGTGGCCGTACCGAGCCCCGCCAGCTCGACCGCGGTGATCTTGCCGACCTTGACCCCCGCGACGCGCACCTCGGTTCCCGGGGTGAGCCCGGCCGCGTCCCGAAGCTGCGCCGAGTAACCGCTGCCGCCCGCGAGCAGCATCACGTCATCGATCTGGAACGCGCCGAGGACAGCGAGCAGCGCCACGACGACGGTGATCGCGCCCGTGCGAACGGGGTTGCGGCGGCGAGCCTTCAGACCCCGACGCGGCGACGGCCGACGCTTCCCGTCCGTGGGGCCCGTATCGCTCGACTCCGACATCACGGCCTCCCCGGCGCGCACCGCGCGAACGGCGAATGCAACTCGACCGGGGTGACGGACCCACCGCCCGGCAGGGCGAGCGTGCCGTCCGCGTCGCACAGGAAGAAGTTGAACCACGAACCGTACGAACCGGTCGTCGTCAGCTGCTCGTAGGTCACCGGCAGCCGCTCCAGAGTCTGCTCCAAGACCTCGGAGTTGGCGTTGAGGGTGGTCGACAGCTGGTCGAGCGCGGTCACGTCGGCGGCGAGCGGGGGGCGGGCGTCCTCGACCAGGAGGGACGTCTTCGTCGTGAGCGTTCCGATGCTGATCACGGCCTGCCCCAAGGCATCCCGGTCACCGGACAGGCCCGAGACGAACTCCCGGAGCCGAGCGATCGAGGTGTCGAGTTCGTCGTCGCGTTCCGCCACCGTCGCCAGCACCGCGTTCAGGTTCGTGATGACCGAACCGATCGTCTCGTCGTGGTCGGCGAGCGTCTGCGTCAACGACGCCGTGTGCGACAACAGGCTCTCGACCGTGGTGCCCTCACCCTGCAACACCTGAATGATCTCAAAGGACAGTTGGTTGATCTCCTCGGGCGACAGGGCCTGGAACAGCGGCTTGAAACCGTTGAGCAGGACCGTCAAGTCGAGCGCCGGGGACGTCTGACGCAGGCCGATGACGTCGCCGGGTTCGAGCATCGCGTCACCGACCGGCTCGTCCGGCGCGGGCGGCGTCAACGCGACATAGCGTTGCCCGACGAGGTTGCGGTAGCGGATCGCGGCGCGGACGCTCGCGGGAATCCGACGTTCGGAGTCCAATGTGAAGGAGATCTTGGCCGCGGGCACGTCGCCCTGTTCCAGCTCGACCGACTCGACCTCACCGACCGTGACACCGGAGATGCGCACCTCGTCGCCGGGCAACAGGCCCGTGGCGTCGGTGAACATGGCGGTGTACGAATCCCCGGACATGCGGATGCCGCCGAGCGCGTCGGTCAGCAGCGCGAGCGCCAGGGTCGTGACCAGGGCGAAGATACCGAGCTTCAGTCCCGATCCGACCGTACCGGGGCCGGCCGAACTTCTGGCCACGTATCCTCCAAGATGGACGTGCGGCAAGGGGCGTAACGGGGTTCACGTCCAGGATTTGCAGGCTAACGAACCGACCGGTAGCAAGGGAAGTACCACGAAGGTAACGAAACGGAAACGACTGCCGAGTACGTCGACACGGCACGATGTTCGCGACACCGCGCCGGGTTCACCGCCGGACGGGCAGACTCTCCGGCGTTGGACTACCGCCGAAGACGAACTCCCAGCTGTTGGACAGATGCCCGACGTCGATCGCCCAGCGATCCATCAGCGACAGTTCGCCGGCCAGGACCGTCCCGGCCGGACCGAGCGCGATCAGGAACAGCTCCGCGTCGTGACCGGCGATCCGAGACACGAGGCGCGGAATGTCCGCGAACGCGTCGGACGCCACCGACTCCAGGGTCGTCAGGGATCGAGCATTGTCGAACAGTTCATCGGGATAGACGCAGCGCGACGCCTGCCCGGTCACCACGCACACCCGCTTCCCGTCCCACACCCGCCGCCACAGCTTGACGCCGTCGACGCCGTGCATTTCGAAGAAGATCGGGCGCGTGACATGGCTGTTGCCCATCACGCCCCGCTCGGGAAGCAGGGAACGCACGCTCGGCCAGACGTCCATCCACACCGCACACCAGTGCAGGTTCGTCTGGTGCGGGTACGGAAAGCCGACGAGCAGCCGGTCCGAGTCATATCCATCCAAAGTGAACACACGACGTAGGGCGTCCCGCAACGCCGCCGAACCGCGCTGGAAGCGCACGTCGTGATCGGGTCGCACCATCAACCGCAGCTCACCGTCGCCGAACCGGGCGTAACTGAGCCGCCGATCGATGATGTGGGACAGGGTCTCGGTGAAATCCAGCTGCCGCCGGGACATCACGTCGAAGATGTCGTCCATGACGGGCCGAATGTACGCGAACCGGGCGATCTCGTGGTATCGACGCTGCGTCCGCATCTCGTCCCGAAGCGCGCGCAGATCCGCGCGCAGCACGGACAGATCCGCCCGGATCGAGCGAACGTCGTCGAGCAGACGGTCCTCGCTACGGTTCAGGCGCACCAGTTCCGCGTGAATCCGGCGCGGCGCCCGCACCGCGTCGATCAGTTCGCGGCGGGCGCTCCTGAACAGCCCTCGCACCGTGCGCCGACCCACTGTCGTTCCTCCCTGGCGGCGGCTCCACACGACCGACGTTTCGTCGTCGGGTGCGTCGACCGCCGACTGCCCCTGATGATTTGTTCCATGATGGATTGTCCGACGAGTCTCGTGACCCGGTTCGGTCTCATGAGGAAGGTCGGTCGCCTTGTCGACGGATGGCGGGCGTCGATGCCGGGAGCTTTCACGTCGCGGTCAGAGTTGGACGATGCCGGAACCGGCGGCGCGGCGTTTGCGTTGCAGCCGTGCGATTCGCCATCGGGTGAGGGTGCTGGGCCGGCCGCGCGACTCGTCGCGCAGGCGCTTGATCTTCTTCTCGAGATCCACGGCGCGCAGGGAGAGGAACTTCGTCGGCGCCTTCGTCCGGGGTTCGCTGATCAGACCGAGTTCGTTGATCATCCCGACGTCCAGCCCGAAGTTCGCGAGCATGTCGTCGTCGACGTGATAACCGTACTTGTGGTTGATGATCCGGTCGTGCCGTTCGCGGTTGCCGGTGTCCGAGTCGCTGATGCTGTGGGCGGAGTACAACCACCACGGATGTGCGCCCTCGATGCTGCGCACGTATGCGCCCCGGGGCGTGACGCGCTGCTTGATGTTGCGGTGCGGGTGGGCGTAGACGGTCTTGCACTCACCGACGGGCTCCAGGATGGACAGACCGATGCCGATGCTGTCGTGGTAGCGCGTGTAGCCGCGACGTTCGCTCGGGATCCACATGGTGCCCATGTTGAAGGAGAAGACGCCGAAGCGGTTGCCGTCCGACATGCAGTCGGCTATCTCGCCGTGAAGCCGCTCCATGGCACCGGCGTGGAGTGCGTCATCGTCGTCGAGCCGCGACGTCAGCACGCACTCGGCCCCGGCCTCGGCGGCCCGCTTCGTGCTCCACGTCGTGACGGCGCGCTTGAAGTCGGACTTGAGCTCGACCTCGGTGAGGGCGACGTTGTCCGCTCGCGCCGCGATCGCGTCCAGCCGACGGCGCGCCGTCGGCGGCATCGCCTTGTCGACGCCGAGCAGCAGCGTGAAGTCACGCGAGGTCTGCGCCATCATCGACGGCAGGGTGATCGACTCGAACAATGACAAGCGGTAGTCGAACCAGGCCTCGTCGTAGATACCGATACCCAGGCGGGTGGCGATGACATGTACGAAGTCGGATGACGAAGCGCCCACGGATTCCCCCAATACCGACCGTGCGCCGAATATGCAAATCCACATTACCCGAAAGAGTGACGCATATTTAACAACCATCCCCAAGGTGGACGCCCCGGGCGTGGTCAATCCGCCCCGGACGGCCGCCAACTCCGCGCCTGCCGGACCGCGACGGCACCGGCCCACAGCGACATCGCGAGCGCCGACACCGTCGCGACACCGATGACTCCCCCCAGCAATGTGGGCGTGATGTACCCGACGCCCTGACGGTCGACCGACCAGGCGGTCGCGGAACCGACGCCGAGCGCGATGAGGGCCGCGAGCACGACCGGCAGGCCGACGATCCACAGTGCCGATGCCCGGAACACCCGATATCCGCCGGTGAGCACCGTCAACGGAGCCAATGCCTTGCCATTCCTCAGGAACTCCGCCGCGCCCGAGACGACGCCCGTCCACCCGAGAATGAGGACGACGATCGCGCCGAAGAGTACGATCCACTGAGTCATCGGGGCGCGGTGGGCGGAGGCGATGTTCTCGAACCGGGATACGGAACCACCGAACGGGAAGGACTCGAAGACGGCCGCCTTCACGATTTCGAGATCGAGCGGCTCACCCCCGGTATCGGCGACGAGCAACTCGGTCTGCGAATTCTCGGGAACGGCCTCGTCGAGACCGTCGACGGCCTGGATGAGTCCGGAGCCGCCATGCGTACGGGCTTCCAACCAGGTCGGCATGTCGTCGCCGGACACCCGACCCGCGCAGGGGAGCGTCAACAGCTTCAGGTCGGGGCAGGTCGCGCTAAGGATCATCCGGTTCGATCCCAACCGCTGGTCAACCCCCGATTCATCCACACGTAGTGCTACCACCGCATGTTCTGAGGGAAGCACATCGCGAAACATGGCGGCTCGAATACCGTCGCCGCCGTCGTTCAAATCCCAGTTCGTGATCGTCAAGTACTCGCGGCCGATCTCCGCGGCACGAACTCGCTGCTTCTCGTCCACCGACCCGATACTGCTGGACCACGCGACCGCGTGCAGGAAGAGGACCACCGCGACCGCGATCCCCGCGACGAGTCGCGCGTTGAGGCGGGATTGGGTCGCCAGTCGTCTCCCCGATACGAGCGCGCCGGGCCGCCCCCATCGATTGCCAACGACGCCGAGCAGCCGACCGATCAGGGCGACCGCGACCGTCGCGAGGGCGGGCAAGGTCACCGCCGCCGCCACCGAGCTCCCCATGCCCACCAACGCATAGTGAGACGTCGACGGCTCCGCGACCCACCCGGGATTCAGAGCCAGCGCCACCGCCGCGGGGCAGAGCCCCGCCCAGAGCCACAGTAGCGACGACGTCCGACCGAGCGGGCGAGTACCGGCCGGACGAGCACGCGTCGAGCCACCCCGGTTCGCCACCACCACACCCGCCAGCACCAACACCGGTGCCGCCGCCACGGCACCGAACCACCACACCGCGAAGGCCCGCACGTCGATGGGCCACAATAGATAATCGGTCACCGGCACACGGAGTCCCCATACCCAGACCGCCGTCGCCATCGCGGTGAGAATGCCCGCGCCCCATGCGAGAGGGCGCCACGCCTCGCCCACGCACAGCAAAGCACGATCGAAACGTCGGCCGCCCAACACCGACACCAGCGCCACCCGACGGTCCCTCGCGTGCGCGCCGAGGCGCACCGCCACCAACACCAGGACCAGAGCCGGGGCGATCAGCAGGCCCACCACCAGGGCCATCAACATCCACTCTCCACCGTCCTCGCGATGAAATGCCCGAATCCCGTCACCCGCATCCGCGCCGAAGCCGCTCACCGCATAGACGCCCGGCATGTCGGGATCCAGCGGCTCCTCAACGACCACGTAGGCCAGACGATCGATCGCGTCGGCGACACCGACATCACCGATCAGACCCGCGTACTCGCCATAGCGATCCGTTATTCCCTCATCGCGTCCCGCCTCGAGCAAGCCCGACGACAGCAGCACCCCGCCGGGTTCCGGCCACGCGGATACTCCAGGTGGAACCGGTGCGGCCGAGGACAACGGCGAAACGAAGACCACCGAGTGAGACTGGCCGTCGGCAAGCTCGTCCACCCCGTTCGACATGAACAGCGCCGCGTCTTCCGGCTCCGCACGTGTCGGTTCAGCAGCCTTCGACCGATCCTCCACACCGGAATAACCGGCGTGCACACCCACCATTGCCAACAGACCCAGCCCGAGAACGACCACCGCCGACAGCAATGCCGCGAAGCGCACGCCCCCCGAATCGGACCGCCGTCCGGCAGTCGCGCCGACCCGCAACAATCGTCCCGTCAAACCCGCCACAACCACGCTCCTTCCACACGAACCCATCAGAAGAGGCGGTGGTCAGGGCTCCCGACCGCCGCCAAGGATCAAGCGATCGACGCCTCATCACCCGTTGCGACGAGTGCGCCGGCATCCAGGCGCAGCACACGGTCCGCGCGCTGCGCGGTCGCGACATCGTGTGTCACGACGACGAGGCCGCAGCCGTACCGGACAGGCAGCGCGAACAGCAGCTCCGCCACCACATCGCGCGCCGCCGCGTCGAGCGCGCCCGTCGGCTCGTCCGCCAACAACAGACCCGGCTCATTGATCAGGGCACGAGCCACCGCCACCCGCTGCCGTTCCCCGCCGGACAGCGTCGCGGAGGTGGTGGCATCGGGGACTCCCAACTCGCCCAACAGGTCTCGGGCGCGGTCCTCCAAGCCGGAACGGTCGCGCCGTGCCAAGAGCCCCGCGAGCACCACGTTCTCGACGGGGGACAACTCCGGCAGCAACTCGCCGAACTGGAAGACCATCCCGATCCGGTCCGCACGCAGGCGCGCCAAGGCGTTGCCGTGCAGGCCGACGACCTCGGTTCCACCGACGAGCACCGAACCGGCGGACGGTCGCACCAGGCCTAGCACGATCGACAGCAGGGTCGACTTCCCACAACCCGACGGCCCGAGCACGGCCACCGACTCCCCACCGGGGACACGGAGGTCGAGCCCCGCGAACAACTCGCGTCCGCCAACGGAGTAGCCCAGCCCCTCCACGGCCAGCGGGTCCGCCGACCACGACCGCACCGAAGCATCCATATCGCTCAACACCATCACTCCACAATCCTCTAAAGCGGATGAAGCAGGGGACGGGCAAAACCCACCTTCCTCAGTCAAGCCGTCGCGGTAATGGACTTTCCGAGGAGTCATCCCGTTCCCAGACCACGTGCACGATAGGCCACCATGGAGTGATCACTGTATGGCGATATGTCAATGCACCCGCCCACCCGGTTTGTAGCGCACCCATCGGGCCCGTCTTCGACTTGGGGACGGCCACCTCACCGCACCGCGCCTATCTTCGACGTGGTGGGCCGACGTACGGGACAGCTGGGGCTCTGCAGTAACCCCGCAGGGGAGACCGACCAAGCCGAGAAACCGGCCCCACCCGCCGAAAGGACCCCCAACAACAGCAACTCGGGGTCCGCGCGGTGGCCACCCTCCACGGCTCGGCGGGTCTCCGTTCCTGTTTGGTGGTTCGTGCTTAGTTTGGCGTCCAAAAGAAGCGCATGCCTGAAGGGCGCATGTCGGTCGATCGGGCAGCAAGCGTTAAGCCAGGTACTCGCCGAGGGGGTAGAGGTCGTTGGAGCCGATCGAGACGAGGCGGCCGGCGCTCACGACTCCGTCGGTCTCCGCCTTGATCTCGGCCTCGAACTCGCGCGCTTCGGCGGCCGTCATGAGCGCCGCCGTCAGTTTCCTCTCCACCACCGGGTCGACGTCCTCGCGGTAGTAGATGAAGCCGGGATCCGGTGTCCGCCAATCGGGGCCGTAGGCGCTTTCCAGCCAGTGCTCCGCGTCGGCGGGAACGGCGACCCGTTCGCCGCGCAGTTTCCCGAACTCGACCGGCTGGAATCGCGACAGATCCGACGGGAAGCTCGTCGTGTTGTGCATCAACAGATCTGGTCCTTCGAACCAGATCGGATGCACGTCGAGGTGGAAGGCGTCGGTGTCCTCGCGTTCCAACTGGACTCGGAACAGTCGGCCCAAACGGTTGAAGCTCACGGTGAAGCCGGCCTTGATGAGGGCCGTGATGACGGCGCGAGCGTCGGCCTTGACGCCTTCCGGATCGGACGCGTCGGCGAGGTATCCGCAATCGAAGTCGTCGTCCCCCTCGATGAAGTCGCCTTCCCGGACGTAGCCGAGGAGCGTGCCGTACACCAGGAAGAGTGGACGACCCAGCGTCTGCTCGAAGAACGTCGAGACCTCGCGGTAGATCCGCAGGTACCGTTCCTGCCGGGCGATCGTCTCGTCGAAGGACGGACTGATCACGCCCTTCTTGTCGACGGTCCCGCCACCGGCCAGAACGCCGGGCAGCCGGGCGTCGCCGTGCGGAATCGTGAGTTCGATCGTGGCTCCGCCGATGCGCTGGGAGAGCGCCTTCCCGTTCCCTGTGACGCTGATCGTCGCCTCACGGGGCAGCATCGCGACGGTCTGACGTCGCAGTTTGAACAGGAACTTGCCGAGCCCCGCGCCTTCGCGCAGCACGTTGACCCGCCGCAACACCGCGCCACCGAGCAAAATGTCGACGCTCTCGACGTCCGGGTCGACGACGAAGCCCTCGATCGTCAAACCGTCGAAGACGAACCGGGCGCCGAACACACCGGGCGCACCCACGACGGACTCGCCCAGTGCCTCCGAGATGACACAGTGGAGCAGTGGGTCGGCGACACGGTGCTCGTCACCGCGCGCGTAAGCGGCCTCCAGGCGGAACTGCCAGATGTGCTTGGCGGACAGGGCCCAGCGGCCGCTCGCGGATTCGACGGTCGCGACGGCGCTCTCGTACCGTTCCAAGGCCTCGGCGTGGCGACCGGCCGCGGTCAGGGCGTCGGCGAGTTTCATGCGAAGCCCCGCCCTTCCGGGCCGGGCGGCGAGCGCCGTCGTGAACGCCTCGACGGCGATGGCGGCGTGGTCGTACTTGCCGAGCTCGTCCGGCACGAAGGTGGACGTGTCCACGTCGAAGGATCCGCCGTACCGGCGCAGGTTCAGGCACAGTTCGCCGAGCTGTCGCCACGCGTCGATGTCGGAGCCGTGGCCGTGGAGGTATCCGATGAGGAGCTGCTGGGCGTGGCTCCAGCGGCCGATCCGTTCGAGGGCCGAGGCGAGTTTGCGGTATCGGGACGGACTGCCCTCGCCGAGTCGGATGAGGGCCTCGTTCGCCTCCGCGTAGACGGCGGGCACGTCCGCTGTGACGGCGGCCCGTTCCAGCTGCCTCCACCACGGGATGTTGCCGGGGTCGCCGAGGCATGCCATGCGTTGGGCGTCCAGCGCCAGCTCGGTGTCGCCTCGTTGGGCGTACAGCCGCCCCACTCGATGCCACCACAACGCCGGGGTGTCGGCCTCGGTGACGAAGATCGCCGCCTCGTAGTGCGCGAGCGCGAGCTCGACGTTTCCGGCTCGGGCCGCCGCGTACCCCGCCCGCGCATTCCAGGATGGACTGTCGTTCACGACGGTGAGCGCCACATCGCAGACCTTGCCGACGCCACGCCAGTAACGTCGGCTGCGGATCGCCGTCAGCAATCGGGCGGGAGAGGCTGAGCTCATGGGGGCGTCCTATCCAGTTCACGGTGGGCTGTCCGCGACCGCTGCGTGCGATGGGGTTAGCGCATGACGTTACCAAAATCGGCGCACTTCGACACATATCGATCATCCGACCGTCGGGCGATGCGACCCGTTCGGACATGCCGCCCCGAGACGTCCGGTGACGGTAAGTCCGCGATCAAAACACTGAGCATAGGTGTTAATTTAGGTGCATGACTGTTACCACTCAACTCAGACTTCCTGACGACGTCGCCACGTGGGCACGACAGTCCGCAAAGGCCAAAGGCATCTCACTCAACCAGGCGATCATCGACGCGATTGAATACGCGCAGATGTCCGAGGCCGCCCGCGCGTACGACGAGGTCGCTCGCCACCGCGATGAGGCCGACGAGATGGCCGCATGGCAGCGGCATCGCGACCTCATCGCCGAGGAACGCGCGAAAAAGTGAGCATTCGTCGGGGATACGTGTACGACATAGGCCGGCCCTACCCCGAGTCTCTTCTGGTCGTCTCGGGAGACATGTACAACCAGATCCCGAATCATCCGTGGGTCCTGGCCATGCCCGTGATCAAGGCGCCGGACAAGGCGATGCCGCCCTTCTTCATCAAGGTCGGCGAAGGCTTCGTCGTCGAGACCGACACGGTCAGCCGATATCCGAAGAGGCTGCTGACGCCAGCGAAGCTGCCCCGAGTCGACACCCAAACGATGACGGACATCGATAACGCGTTGTTCAAGATCCTGGCGACCGCTTGACGTGCTGAACCACGAATCGGGCGCGCCGCGGCCTGGCCACCGCGACGCGCCCGATCTGTGGGTGTGGGTCAGGGGGCGGCGCCGATCCGTTCGTCGTGCTTCGCCCGGGCCCGTTCCGCGGCGTCGGTCTCCCACGGCGCCGGGTGCGGTAGCGCCTGCTGGTAGAAGTCGTTCAGGTTGCGGGCCTGCTCGGC
This sequence comes from Stackebrandtia soli, assembly GCF_965137155.1. NCBI lineage: Bacteria > Bacillati > Actinomycetota > Actinomycetes > Glycomycetales > Glycomycetaceae > Stackebrandtia > Stackebrandtia soli. The sequence continues at coordinate 3,846 of NZ_CBCRZX010000045.1, read as the reverse complement.
GAGGCCGATCTGGGTGAACCGCGTGACGTTCAGGCAGTAGAACGTCGGACGCCAGTCGACGATCCACCGGAAACGGTTCTGCGACACGTGCTTTCCCGTATCAAGGTATACATAGGACCGTTTTGGGTCCTGCCATTCGACGGCGCGGCCCGTCATCATCGCGTAGTACTGCGCGAACATGCTCGGCACCGCGAGGTCGCCGCTCGACCGGAATCGCGACGCGCGCGTCCGTTGGATCTCCTCGGGGTAGCGCTCCTCGATCTCGGCGAGCACGCTCTTCTTCAACGACAGCGGAACGTGCTTCAGGCGACGATCGAAGCGGTACCCGAAGTCGCGCTCGATGAGTCGCGCCGAGTGGTAGGCCGCCCAGTCCGTCGGGATCGCGTCCGGTTCCGGCTCGCCGTCATAGATGTACTGCGACGGCGACAACCGCACCTTCGCCATCCCCGCGATGGTGAAGAAGTCGGACTCGGTGGCCTCGCGGCCGAGGAACACGTCGTCGTTGAAGTACACGAAGTTCTCGGCCAGCCCGGGAATGCGGTGCAGGCAGGCCTCGATGGCATGGGAATTGAAGGTGGGCAGCACATCCGGGTCCGGGAAGATCTCGCTGTGCGAGACGACTCGGACGCGCGGATCGGCCGCGGCCAGCCAGGACGGATGTTGGTCGGCCGTCACGATGTAGATGTTGCGCACGAACGGCGCGAACATCCACAGTGATCTCAAAGAGTGCCGGAGTTCGTCCCGGTCGGCGAACCGTTCGTCGTTTCCGGCACTGACGAGCGTGCTCTCGACACGTCCACCCCAATGTCGACGCTGCTTCTCCCACACCGGGTCCCGCGAGTCGACCCACGTGTACACGACGTCGATCGGGCCGGCCTGGTGCGGACGACGCTCCCCCACCCGAACCTCGCCGGGAGTCAACCCCTCGAACATCGGCGTCCAGTCCGGACGCTCGGGAATCGTGCGGGTCGCGAGGTAACGGCGTCGCTCGGGATGGTGCGAGACGAAGTGGATCGACAGGTAGCCGGAGGTGTCGCGCTGGTAGGTGCCGTGCTCGGTGAGCCCGCCGACCTCGATCCAATCGGCCGCGTGGAGTTCGTGGGATGTGAACGCCGACAACGGATGCAGCTTGCCCAGCCGCTGCTCGACCCCGACCCGGACGTACAGCTTCTTCCCCTTCAGGGAACGAAGTGCCCGGTACAGGGCCGCCTTGTCCTCGACGCGGACCGCGACGGTCGCGCCGGGGCCGTCGTGGTCGCGGGCGACGCGCACCTTGGCCGCCTTCAGCACCGGAGCGATCGTGCGCCACACCTGATCACGCCGCTGCGCCGGGCGTGGCTCCGCGACGCCCACGACCGAGGCGGGATTGGGTACCGAGGCCGCGCGGCGGCGGTCGCGACGCCATTGGACGGCCTTGCGCAGGGGACCGATCTGCGCGAGCTCGGCCCGCGCCTTCCTATATACATAGGACAAACGCCGGTCGGGAGGGCCGACGACACCCGCGTCCGGCGGGGGCGTGCCCCCCTGCTCGACCTTGGACGTCCGGTTCAGGGCGCGGTTGCGCACGATGTACCGGCGCATGTTCTCGCGCACCTGGTCGGACGCGAAATGCGCGCCGGGGCCCTCCTCGATCAGTCGACCGATCGCGGTGGCGGCGGCCTTCCCCGCGTTGCCCGGATTGGCGTAGGTCTCGGCGAGGAACGTCGCATACTCGGTCGTCCGCAGTTTCGCCGCGGCCCTGATGAACGCGGAGATCAGCTCGCCCTCGCGTTGCCACGGCTCCGTCAGGTCCGACAGCGGGGACGCGCCCCGTTCCGACGCCGACAGGCGGGCGAGATCGGTGCTCTTCGGATCGACGGCGCCGGTCACGACGACGGGCAGACCCGCGTACAGGGCGTCGAAAGCCGCACCGGAGACATCGCTCAGCACCCCGTCATGACGAGCGAGCACCTCGGCCGGATCGCTGTCGGAGTAGACGACCTCGACGCCGCGCGGCAACTCCGCGAGGACCGACCGGTCCTCCGCGTGGTGCAACTTCAGCGTGATGTCCGCGTCGACCTGCGACAGCGTCGGCAGGACGGAACTCAACGACGAGAGCGAACCGTACGTCGGGGCGTACAGCAGGCGGGGACGCACCGTCGGGAAATCCCCCACGGCGCCGGCCCTGCGATAGCCGTCGAACAACGGGTTCCCGACGGCCTCGGCACGCGTGAACCCGGAGACGAAGGAGAGGGAACGATTGCCGTACATGAGATTCAGATCGGCGTGAGCTCGCCAGGCGCCGTACTGGTAGCGCTCCTTGGCGAGGCTGTACTGCTGAGCGACGACGAAGCTCTTCTCGAGGAACCGCAGCGGCAGGATCGGCGTCTGGCAGATGATCGCCTCGAACCGTCCATCGAGTTCGGACAGCTTGTCCTCGGAGATCCACTCGACGGGGCAGTTCGGCAGATGCCGCCCGATGAACTCCTCGCTCAGTCCGAAGCCCTTCTCCCGGACCTCCGCGATGGCGACCGCGGTCGGAAGATGAGCGGCGATCCGTTTGTAGTGGAAGATCTGATACGGGCTGGTGATCAGAAACCCAACACTCACAGCATGCTCCTCTGTTTCCCTCGACTCGCGGTTATCGCTTCGACCTGTTCATTCCCAGACGGGTCAGCCAGCCCTGGCGCGCCGCCGGAACGACCGGACCGGTCGCGGCGGGAGCGGTCGCGACCAGGCCGGAACCCGCCTCACGCCGGGCCGCCTCCAATTCGGCGAGCTTCGCCCGCAACGGGGCCGCCTCGGACGACGCCGCCGACGCCAGGCGCTGCCGTAGCTGGGTGATCTCGCGCTCGGTGTCGATGGCGCGCACCGCGAGACGCTTCACCGGCTTACCGACGGTCGGTTGTGGAAGGTCGGCGAGGCCGTCGATGACGGCGGGATCGAGGCCGTATCTGGCCAACATCGCGTCGTCCACGTCGTAGCCGTACCGGTGGTCGCGGACCTTCGCCAGGCGCTTGAGGTCGCCGGTGTCGCTGTCGGCGAGGACGTGCGTCGTGTAGAGCCACCACAGTTCGTCGCCGTCGATGGCGCGCAGGTACGCGCCGCGCGGGGCGAGTCGGGTCAGCAGATCCTGGTGCGGCCACGCGTAGATGCCCCGGCAGTCGGTCACCGGTTCCAGCACGGACAGCCCGAGGGAGTGGCTGGGGTGGAAGCGGGTGTACCCGCGGCGTTCCATGGGGATCCACATGGAGCCCTGGGTGAAGGCGAAGGCGGCGTACTGAGTGGACGCGGTGATGAAGAACCGTTCGGCCTCCTCGCGGAGACGCGCGACGCAGTCGACGTGCAGCGCGTCGTCGTCGTCGAGTCGGGACGTCAGGGCGTGTTCGGCGCCGGCTTCGACGGCGCGCTCCTTGGCCCAGGTCGCGACGGCGTCCTTGAGCCCGCTCTTGAACTCGACGCGCAGGAACTCGGCGTTCGGGACGTCGGCGACGATCCGGTGGAGGCGCTCGAACGGGGCGGAGGGCATCTGCTCGTCGATCGCCAACAGCCAGGTGAAGTCCTGGTTGGTCTGGGCGCGCATCGAGGGGACCGTGATCGCTTCGAACAGGGTGAGGCGGTGCTCGAACCAGGCTTCGTCGTAAACCCCGATGCCTAGGCGAGTGGCCACCGCGTGAATGAATCGTGAGTTCGTAACCACAATCAGTCACCATAAACACCGATGCTCGGGATTCGACGTAGCGACACGCGCGAATCGCCCCCACCCTTCTCCGCTTGGTTGGTTAAACGTCTCGCTTGGTTGGGCAAATGTTCGAAACAGGCGTGTTTTCGCAATTTGCCCAACCAAGCGGAACTTTTGCCCAACCA